>DATLIL010001094.1:0-12050 GCA_035539475.1 Polyangiaceae bacterium | reverse complement strand
ACCCGTGATGCGGTACCAGCAAGCGATCCGTTCGAAGCCGAAGATCACGAGCATCCTGGTACCGGTGGGCTCGGGACTCGAGATCAGCCGCTTCGGGGCCTGACCTCGGCGCGAAAAGCTTGCGCAGAGTTCAGCCGCCGTGGGTTGTATCGAGGTCGGCATCAATCATTTCGAGAACGGGCCGCCTTGCGTGAGCTGGGCGTCGCGTGGGACTAACTGTGCATGGGAGCGGGCGACGCGACAGCAGCCGGCGGCGGCGGAACTGGCGGAAGCGCGGGTGGCAGCGGGACGGGCGGAGGCGGAGCAGCCGCTATGTGTCCGGGGCCGACGCCGGCGAGCCCGACCAGCACGGGCCGACTCGACGTGCCGCTCGACGTCACGGTGAACGACGCCGAGCTCGTCATGGGCCAGGCAGCCGCGACGCGCGCCGGCAGCGAATACCGCCTGTCCCTGTTCAAGTACTTCCTCACGCAGCCCAAGTTGCTGGCTGCGGGTGGGACCGAGGTCGAGGCGGCGCTCGTCGGCGCCGAGGGCGCGCCACTACCGTACGGACTTCAGCTCGTCGACGCGGATGACGAGACCACGCAGGTCATGCACCTGGCGGCTCCCGCGGGCAGCTACGAGGGTCTGCGCATCAGCGTCGGCGTCCCCGCGCCCTGCAACGGCGGCGATCCCACGACGCAGGTCTTTCCGCTGAACGCGGACGGCGACATGTACTGGACGTGGGGCGCGCAGTACATGTTCATCCGCATCGAGGGCTTTCTACGAGAGACGACGGGCGCCCCGGAGAATCCGTTCTTGCACCACGTCGGCTTCGAGCCGGCCTTCGTCAGCGTGACCTTGCCGGCAGCGCTGGTGGTGAGCGAGACCCCGGCGACCGCCAGCGTCACGCTGGGCCTGGACGTCGATCGCCTGCTCGAGCCACGCGCGGGCAGCACGCCTTCGGGCAAGCACGATGTGCTCGACGGCTGGGTGATCGACAACATCGACGACAATCAGGTGTTCTCGCTGAAATGAAGCGCAGGGCCGCCGCGATCCTCGCCTCGCTCGCGCTCGCGCAGGGCTGCTCGCAGCCGGCCGAGGAGGAGCCTGCGGCCGAACTGGGACCGCCCATCAGCGTCCCGGACGACTTTCCGCCCTTGCCGGTGCCCGACGACAATGAGCCGACCGCAGCGCGGGTCGCGCTCGGGCGGACTCTCTTCTACGACGAGCGCCTATCGCGCACGGAAGAGGTGTCTTGCGCGAGCTGTCACGTACAGCAGTATGCCTTCGCCGACCCCAACAGGGTGAGCAGCGGCGTGGAGCAGCGCACCGGCACGCGCAACGCTCCGGCGCTGGTCAACATGGCTTACGACACGAGCTTCTTCTGGCACGGCGGCGTACCTTCACTCGAGCTTCAGGCGCTCGGGCCGATCAAGAACCCGCTCGAGATGGACATGGCGCTGGCGGATGTCGCCGAGCGCCTGAGCGCCGATCCCGCGATCGCTCGAGCTTTCGACGAGGCGTACGGCGAGCCGCCCTCGGAGTTCACGATCTCGCGGGCCGTGGCGAGCTTCGTGCGCAGCCTGATCAGCGGACAGAGCCCTTTCGATCGTTACCAGCGGGGCGAGCTCGAAGCGCTCAGTGAGGGCGCGCTGCGCGGCAAGGCCATCTTCGAGGACGAGCGCGGCGAGTGTTTTCACTGCCACGTTGGCTTCAACTTCACGAACAACGGCTTTCGCAACAACGGCATCGCCGCGTCCGACCCGGACATCGGCCGCGCCGAGATCACGAACAAGACCTCCGACGAGGGCAAGTTCAAGGTCCCCACGTTGCGCAACGTCGGCGTCAGCGCGCCCTACATGCACGACGGCTCGCTCGCCACGCTGGAAGACGTGATCGAGCACTACGATCAGGGCGGGCGGGGTCACGTGAACACCGACCCCACCGTTCAACCCCTAGAGCTCACCGACGCCGACAAGGCCGACCTGGTCGAGTTCCTGCACGCCCTCACCGACCAGGCCTTCCTGACGGACTCGCGCTACGCCGATCCAGAGCCGTAGACCCGCGCAGCGAGCCTACTGCATCGTGATGCTGACGGTCAGCGACGGTGGTGCCGAAGTCTGAGCAACGTCGAGCAACTCGGCGCTCCACTGACCGCCGTAGCTGCCCGCCGCGAACATCACCTTTTCGTGCGGATCGAGCACCGCGGTCGACACGCCGTTGTGGGCCAGAATGTACTTGTACGACGATGTGTTCTCGACCTTGGTCACCATCTTGCCGTGCAGCGGATCCGAGCTCGAGACGGTCCCCGTGTAATACATCCAGGTCCCGTCGCCGCCCGCACCAGAGGCAGGAGCGTTCTCCTTCATCACCAGGCTGCGAGTGACCGCGTCGCCTCCGCCTGGCGTCGTGGTCGGTGCCGACTTTTGTTCGACCCGGCCCATGTCGACCGCGACCATGCGCAGGCCCTTGGCGAACATCTCGGCATCCTTCGCCTTGAACTCGGCCACGGTCAGGCCCGTGTACCAGTACTGCGCGCCGGAGCCAGGCTGCCACACACCCACGTACTTGCCGTCGTGATGATCGAATGCGACCAGCCGCAAGCCATCCTCGAAGTACTTGCTGTCCTTGGCCTTGAACGCATCGAACGAGCCGCAAAACCAACGCTGCCCACCAGAGCCCGGCCGCCACACGGCGAAGTACTCGTCGTCGTCGATGTCGATGGCGACCAGGCGCAGGCCCCTTTCGAAGTACGCCGCGTCCTTCTTGGTGAATTCATCGACGCTGAGCCCGGAAGCCCAACGCTGCTCGCCCGAACCCTTGTTCCACACCGCCGACACCGAGCTACCGCTCTTGTCGACGGAACGTAGGCGCAGCCCGTTGGCGAAGTGGTCGTCGTCGAGCTGCTTGAAGTCGTCCACCGACATGCCGGTGCACCAGCGCTCTTCGCCGGAGCCGGGCCGCCAGACACCGATGATTCGGTCCTCGTGAGTAAAGTTGATCGCCCAGCCGGCGGCTCCGAGCGTCTGGTCGTCGCGATCGATCGTCACCAGCCGTAGGCCCTTCGACAGGTACCCCTTGTCTGCCGATTTGAAGTTGGCCGGGCTCCCACTCCACCAGCGTTGCTCCCCCGTGCCGGGCCGCCATACGGCCGTATACGAACGCACCATTGTCGTCATCGCGCTTTCACCTTCCTCCGTTCGGCAGGAAACGCGCAGCTCGACCGCCGTCTGTCCTCCGTTCGTGGATGAACACCGCGCTCGAATCTGTCCGCCCCGCCTCAGGTCAGCGGACCCTAAGCGGACGCGGCCGATCCTTCCATAGTCATTCTTCCGAACCGCGCGGCGAGCTAGGGCAGGCCTTGCACGAAGTCCCAGATGAGCTGCCCACCGTTCGGCGGCCATCCGTGGGTGCTATTGTCGTAGCCGCCGTAGCTGTGCTCGCACCAGCGAACCGGCACGTCACAGCCCTGGTAGTCGACGCAGCCGTGGTCTTCTTGCATGGCGTCGCGCTTGGTGCGGATGTCCCCGTGCATCACCGCGAGCTCGGGGGCCGTGTTCGTGGTGCAGCCGCTACGCTGGACGTAGAGGTCACGCGCCTCCTCACCGCTGGCGAAGGGCACGTGCGGATCGTCGATGCCGTGAATGACGAGCGCGGCCGGTGTCCCCTGGCAGCCTTCCTGCTCCGGCATTGCCCCCGAGACCGGAGCGGCGGCGAGCAGCCGATCACCAAAGCGGCAGGCGAGCAGATTGGCGAAGCTCGCGCCGGAGCTCGTACCGGCGACGAAGACTCGGCTCCGGTCGACGCAGTACTCGTCCTCGAGCACGGAGAGCACGCTACTGAAGAACTCGACGTTGGCGTCGCGCTCCTCGCTGCTCTCCCATCCGCTCATCTCGGCGTCGATTGGCTCGCGCAGCGACTGCATGTAGACGAGCAGGGCCTGCTCGCCCATCACCGCCTGGAAACCGGCGCAGTCCGCTTCGTTCTGGCAGTTCTGGTGGTTGCGGTTGCGGCCGTGAAAGGCAAAGCCGAGCGGATACGGCTGCGCCGGATCGTAGTTGCTCGGAACGGATACGATGTAGAGGCCTGTTCGAGCGCCCACGACGAGCTGGCGCTCACCGCTCGTCGGATTGGATTTCCCGCAACCGGCGCTGGCGCCGCCCGAGTTGCTGCCGCCTGAACCTGCGACGCCTGACCCAGCGCCGCCGGTGCCGGAGACGCTGCCGCCAGCACCTGCGGCAGAGCCGCCGCCGCCACCCGTACCCGACGTGGCTGCGTCTGACCCGCCCTGGCCGCCGAAGCCTCCGCCGCTAGTTCCGTTCTGCCCCGCGCTGCCGCTGCCTCCGCCGTCGGGCCCGGGTTCTTTCGAAGCCCCACACGCGAGCAAGGCGGCGGCCAGCGCCAACAGCGAGGCACGCAGGCAACGGATCGTCTTCATCTGTCGAGCAACCTGCGTGTCCACTCGGCGTTCGGCCCATCAAATGCGCAGCCTCGCGCTGTCACGCAAACGCAACAAAAAGCGCTCAACAGCCACAAACGCTCTCGCCGAACGTGCACATAGATTGACCGTTGGTTCTTCGCTTCGTGTACGGCGCGAAGATTCCGGAGGCTCAGCATGCACGGCATGTTCCGCAAGGTTCTGCTCGGGGCGATGGTGTGCGCTTTCGCGAGCGCTTGCAGCGACAGTGGGGAGCCGCCGCCAACGGTGGCGAGCGCCGGCGCCGGCAACACGGCTGGCGCTGGTGCGGGGACCGGTCCCAGCTCGAGCGCTGGCGCGGGTTCGGGCGGCGCGCCGGCTGGCGGCGGAGCGACGGCGGCTGCAGGTGCGCCTCCAACGGCTGGCTCCGGCTCGGGCGCTGGAGGCCTGCCGGCTGGTGGCAGCGCGGGATCGGCTGGTGCACCTCCGGTCGAGACGGGGCCCTTCGCAGTACTGGTCTTCAGCGGGACCAGCGGCTTCCGCCACGACTCGATCCCGGACGGCGTGGCGCTGCTGGAGGACCTCGGAGCCGAGAACGACTTCACGGTCGACAACACCGAGGACTCGGCGGACTTCAGCGACGCAAACCTCGCCAATTACGCGGTCGTCGTCTTCATGAGCTCTCACATCGGCGTGCTGAGCGAGGAGGCGAGAGGAGCGTTTCAGCGCTTCATTCAGGGTGGCGGCGGCTACGTCGGAGTGCATTGCGCCTCGTGCGGTGCCGATGATTGGCCTTGGTACGCGGAGCTCCTCGGGGCCACGTTCACCGGCCACCCGGCGATCCAGGTCGCCACCGTGGACATCGAGAGCCACGATCACCCGTCGACGGCTGGGTTGCCGGACGTGTGGGAGCGCAACGACGAGCTGTACAACTTCGACATGAATCCGCGAGGCGCGGCCACGGTGCTGATGACGCTGGACGAGTCGAGCTACGACGGAGGCAGCATGGGCGACGACCACCCGATCACCTGGCACCACGAGTTCGAGGGCGGTCGCTCGTGGTACACGGGTCTCGGTCACCCCAAAGAGGGTTACGCGGAGGAGAACTTCGTGAAGATGCTGCTCGGCGGTGTCCTGTACGCCGCCGGCAGGTGACTCAGTCCAGGCAGCCGGCGCTGGCGTCGACGCACTTTCCGTCCACGCAGCTCAGGCCGATCAGGCAGGTGCTGCCGGCCACGGGATCATCGTCGGCGCAGTCCTCGTCCACACCGTGACGTGGGACGCACTCCAGCGCATCGGGATCGCAGAAGGCGTAGTCGCTGCAGCGTGGGAAGGGCCACTCCGCACCGCAGCTCTCACCCAGGTTCTTCACGTCCTGCTGCACGCACTCGTTGTCGACGCAGAAGAGCCAGCGCCTCATGTCGCAGAGGTTCGGATCCTCCGAGCAGTCCTCGGCTTCGCCCAAGCGTTCGACGCACTCGCCCCCGGAGCAGACGAGGTCGGACCGGCACTGCACGACCACCGATTCGCCGCACAGTTCGCCGAGGCCCCTGATCTCGAGCTCGACGCATTCTTCGTTTTCGTAGTCGCAGGTGAGTCCTGGCGCCGTACAGCTGACACCCGCAACGCCGCACATGTCTCCGACCGAAGAGACCTCCGTGCACTCGCCGCAGATCGTGCCCGAGTAGAGACAGATCCCGCTTTCACACTCGCCGTGGTCGAGGCAGGTCTCGCCAGCTGCCTTGGCCCCACGCTCGTGCTGGCACGCACCCGAGACGTCGCTCAAGATCTCCTCGCAGTCGCCCTCGCTCAGCGTCTCGATACAGCCAGCGATGTCCGCGATCGGGAAGCCGCGCTCACCATCGAGCCTGCAGCGCGCGCTGATCACCGTGACGCAGGTCTCCTCGTCCTCGTAGTCGCGGATGATACGCATCGGCGCACACTCCGAGAGCCCGCCGCACCAAGCCGCCGCGTAGTCCGCGCAGTCGTCCGCCGGCGTCGAAGGCGCTCCTCCGCTCGCCGCTCCGGCGTTCCCCACCGTGGCGCCACCATCGGATGTGGACGCGCCGCCATCGGACGAACCCCCGCCCGTCGCGCCACCGTCGGAGCTGCCCGGCATGCCGGCGTCGGAGCTCGACGTGCCCGCAGCGCCGACCGGGGCGTCGGACGACTCGTTGTCGTCACCGCAGCCGATCGGGAATGCCGCCGCTGCCAGAACCAGGAGGACCGCAGAGCAGTGTTTCGACGTCATGACTCCCATCCTCGTTACTCGGCAGTAGTGAGGAAGCAAGTTCCGCACTGGTTTCGTGCACTCGTGTGCACCGGCCGAAAAGAAGGCCGTGCAACGGTTTGCACGCTCCGAACCGCACATTTTCTCGGAGATCCAAGCAGTTCGCGACCTTACGCGGCACTGATCCGTTGTGGATCGCGGCTTGCAGTAGCGCATCGGTATGACTGCAAACCAGTTCTTCAAACCGTCCTTCTCTTCTTCACACCGACCTCGCTGGCGACCTCCGTTGTTGCTGCTGGGGCTCATCACTGCGCTCGCTTCCGTCGCTCACGGTCAGACCTCCGATCCGGCCGAAGCCCTGGAAGGTGACATCGCCACTCTCGCCGAACGCATCGACACGTTGGCCGTGTCCGCGATAGGAGCTCATCTGACGCAACAGCAGATCGCCGACCTGGCGTTGCGTACGGCCGAGGTCGAAGAGCGCGCCCTGCACGCCACGCTTCGCCTCGAGGATCTCGACTCGACGCTGGCGTCGCTGCACGCGTTCGCCGACGACCTGAACGCGGACGCCGACAAGCTCGGGCAGGTGACGCCATGAATCGCTCGATGACGTTCGTCGTCGCGCTCGCGATGCTGGCTCACGGCCTGCGGCGACAACTCGCCCGAGAACGCCAGCTCGAACTCCCCCGACAACTCCGGCCCGACCACCGACGCGCCCTGTCTCGATGACCTGACGGCGCGCGTGGAGGCGGTCAGGGCGTCGGTCGACGCGCTGGACCACGAAGACCCCAGTACCGCCGCCGACCCACGAGCAACGTACGAAGGGCTGGCAGCCGACCTCGACGACCTCGAGGCGGATCTCGACACGGTCGAGAGCTCGCTCGATGCCGCGGAGACGCGGGTGACCGAGCTCGCACCCCAATCGCAAGAGCTGCTCAAGGCCCTCGGGATGCTCGCGCTCGAAGCGCAATGAACGCTCTCCAACCACGTAGCAACCACAGGATTTTTCCCATGTTCTCCAAGAAGCAAATAGCGATACTTACCGGCTTGATGATGGTCGGCATGACCGGCAGCGCGCAGGCGCAGGACGTCTGTGCGCTCCAGGACGAGGTCGCCGAAATCGAGAGCGATCTCGAGTCGCTCTCGAACGGCGCCAGGGTCGACGCCGGCGACGGCATCGACGCGGAATATGGTCCGCGGCTCCTATCCGTCGCGGAAACGACGGAGGCCGTCACGACGGGCCTGCCGGCGGCGGTCGCCTCGGCGAACTCGCTCGACGCCAAGCTCGACGCCCTGAGGCAGAAGCTCAGCGACATGAACCGAAACCCGTACTTGATCGACGGGCTCGATCTCGCCGACGGGGCCTACCCCGTGCTGTCGTGGCCCAGCGGCGTCGACTCGATCACGTACCCGGCAGACGCAAGCACCGTCGTCACGTGCTCGTCGCCGGCCAAGGGTGGCAGCTGCGTGCATTCGGTCACTCCACCAGCGCTCCCCCCCGGCGCGTGCACTCCGAACGACCCCAACTGGTTGATGTGCGACACCGTCGTGATCAACACCGGGCCCGTCTTGGACGGGACGATCGGCATCGTGCAGACGACGCTGGACTTCGATTTCACCAATCCGTTGACGCCCAAGCCCGTGACCCCGGAGCTCGTCAGCTACATCGAGGAGCTCGGCAAGGACCCGGAGGCGGTCCTCGGCATCTGCAACTCCGCCCTCGCGGTGTTCGGTGTACCGTACGCCAGCGAGTGGGCGAGTGAGCCGGCGTTACGACTGGCGAAGAAGATCCGGCAGGACTCGTCCGTGATCGACGAGCACCTCGCAGAGCTCGAAGCCAATCCGCCGCTGGCGCCCGAGCAGGCGGGTAACCCCGACGCCATCGCCGCGGCCAGGGCATCCTACCAGTTGGCACGCAAGGGGCTCAGCGCGTTCGAAACCGCCACGGAGGAAGAGGTCGCCAAGTTCATCCACGCGAGCTCGCTGCCGTACGGGAACGACAGCGGCGTCTGGCGCTACCTGTACGCCATGGAACAGGCCGAGATGCTCCTGGATGGTCTGCATGGAAGGACGGACGGTTGGTCCAGCGCCAAGCTCAGCGCCTATGAAGGGACCAGGGCGAACGTGGAGAGGCTTCTGCAGTCGCGTAGCGAGCAGATCCGCAACAAGGCGTTCGCCCTGAATCAGGAGTGGGAGGCCGCGGTCTACGGCGAACCGATGCTGCTCGTCGACCTGTTCAAGTCGCCCGACTACCCCGACATCATCGGTCTCGCGATGAGCAAGGTCGACGAGGAAGCAAGAGCCGACCTGCCGCTGGACGTCGCCCGCATCATCGCCGGAGCCGGCGTCACCGTCCTACCGCTGGCGACCCTCGGCGCGGCCGCCATCGTCAGCACCGGCATCACCGCAGCCGTCGCGGGTGGCATCAAGGGCGCCTCCCTGTTCGCGGGCATCGCAACGCTCACCGCGACCACTACGGCCGGTGGCGCAACCGTCGCGGGTGGCGCGGCTGCGGGCGTTGCCGGCACCGTGGCCATCGTCGCCTTCCCCGTCACCGTCGCGGTGCTCGCCATCACGGCGTCCGTGGTCGCCGGCAAGGACGCCTGGGCCACCATGGAGAACCACAAACGCTACGAGACGTGGATGGCGAACTACGACAAGAGCTACGACCTCGCCCAGCTCGGCGACGACGCGATCAGGGCCGCGTATATCGACTGGGCCCTGGCCTGGTATCCCAAGCACGGCATCGGCGTCGGCATGGGCTGCTGAGTAAGGTCGCAACGAAACGAACCACCGTGAGATGATGACAGTGATGGCCGCTCCGCGAGTTCTCCGCGGCGCGGCCTTTTTGCGGTTGCGGCTGGCGAGCGCCTCGCCCTGCGTCAATACTCCCTCGCATGGCCAGCGCCGACGAGTCGGCTGCAGTCTCCGCCGAGGCGGAGCTCGCGAGCATCCTGGAGAGCTCGCGCGACCTCGTCATCCGCTACGACCGCGACATCCGCATCCGGTTCTTCAACAGCGCGGCCGCACGCATCTACCGCGAGCTCCTGGGCGTGGAACTCTGGATCGGACTCTGCACGTACGATCTCTTTTCGCCCGAGCAGCGCGTCTACTGGGATGGGATCAACGCTCGGGTGCTGGGCGGCGAAACCTTCACCGAGGAGCTGACCATCCCGGATCAGCAAGGTGCCCAGCGCACCTACGAGGTGGACTACCACCCCACTCGTCGTGGCAGCGAGACCGTCGGCTTCACCACGTTTGCGCGTGACGTTACCGCCGCGCGTGCCCATGAGGCGGCGGTGCGCGAAAAGCACAAGCTCGAGAGCATTGGTGTCCTGGCCGGAGGCATCGCGCACGATTTCAACAACCTGCTCGCCGCCATGCTGGGCAACATCGGACTGGCCCAGCAGGACCTCCTCCCCGATTCCCCCGCCGCGCGCTATTTGAGCTCCGCAGAAGACGCCGCTCTGCGCGCGGCCGACCTGACCCGCCAGATGCTCACCTACGCTGGCCGCGCTCCAGCTCTGATGCAGCCGGTCGAGCTCGGCGAGCTGGTCCAGCAGATGGTGCAACTGCTGCGCTCGAGCGTGCCGAAGAACGTCGTGGTCACCATCGAGCCAGGCGGCGGGTCTACCTGGGTGCACGGCGACGTCGCCCAGCTCCAGCAGGTCATCATGAACCTGGTGACGAACGGAGCCGACGCCGTGGGAAAGCGCCCCGGTCTCGTGCGGGTCAGCGTGACGCGTGCCTTCGTCGACCAGCGGCAGAAGGGCGAGGGCGGCCTGAGCATCGACCCGGGGTCCTACGTGGCGCTGGTGGTGCAAGACGACGGCAACGGCATCGCAGAGCACGTTCGCGCGCGCATGTTCGATCCCTTCTTCACCACCAAGGCCGCTGGTCGTGGCCTCGGGCTAGCGGCCATGCTCGGCATCCTTCGCAACCACAGGGCGAGCATCGAGGTCAGCTCCGACGTCGGAAAAGGGACGCGTTTTCGCGTGCTCATCCCGGAGCACGCGGCGCCGGTGGCGACCGCTACTCCCCTGCGCGACAGCGTCGTGAAGCTCTCTGGCCTCGTCCTGCTCGCCGACGACGAGACAGCGGTGCTAGCCATGGCGGGCAAGATGTTGGAGAGTCTCGGCTTCGACGTGATACCCACTCACGATGGCGTCGAGGCCTGCAAACGAGCCGAGCCGGTGCTCTCCAATCTGCGCATGGCGCTGCTCGACCTGAACATGCCTGCCATGGGCGGACTGGAAGCGGCGCGAGCACTCAGGCTGCGTCGTCCGGTCTGCCGATCGTGCTGATGAGCGGTTTCGCGGGCAGCGACGCGGCGACCAGCCGCGATCCGCTGACGCATTTTCTGGGTAAGCCGTTCAGGCTCCCTGACCTGAAGAGCGTGCTGGAACATGCCCTCGAGGCCAGGTCGGTCACGTAACTACCCTCTCATCGCGCTCGTGGTCGCGGTGCTCGTCGTGGCCGGCTTGCTGGGGCTGCGCTGGAGTCGCTCGCACGCAACGCGAACGACGGCGAGCGCCAGCGCTTCAGTGACACACCTCGCGGTGTCACAGCGCCTGGGGGCCTCGCCGAAACGGCTCCGCGAGGGCGTGGCGCTGCGTGCTCCGACGGCGATCAGCGACGAGCAGCCCGGTGCGGCCACGATCAGCGGCCGCGTCGTCGATGACGCCACCGGCCAGGGCATTCCGCGCGCCCTGCTCGCGCTGATCCACGCCGGCCAGGCGCTGAGCGCGAGCGCGGGCGACGACGGCAGCTTCGTCTTCGAGCGTCTCGAGCCCGGCACCTACGAGCTCGTCGAGATCAGCGCCGACAGCTTCGAGTCGTTCCGTGCGCAGCAGGATCAGGTGCCCGTCGAGCTCCAGGCGCGCGCCGGCACGCGCCTGGCCGATCTGGTTTTCACGCTCTCGCCGATCCGAACCCTGAGCGGACTGGTGGTCGACGCGAGCGGCAAGCCAGTCGCGGGCGCGGAGGTGCACGACCTCGACGGCGAGCACCCAGCGGTCACGACCGACGCCCAGGGCACCTTCAAGGCGCCGTGCCGGCGCGGCGGCATCCTGGAAGCGCGGCACCCGAGCTTCGTGCCGGGCCGCGCGCTGTGCAGTGATTTCGCGCGCGCCCGCGCCAGCCTCACCATCCAGCTGCGGCCGCCCGGAGCCGTCGAGTCCATCGCCGGCCGCGTCGTCGATGCCGACGGTAACCCCGTCGCCGGCGCCGAGCTCACTGCGGAACCCTCCTCGCGCAGCGCGCTGCGCCCCAGTCCACTCTGGCGCCGGGTCGTCTCCGACGAGAACGGCGCCTTCGCCGTCGATGCTCTCGCCGCCGGCAACTACGACGTCACGGCGACGTACCAGGGCCTCGCTCCTGGCACGGAGCTCGGGGTCGCCGCCGGTCGCCGTGATCTGACCT
>DATLIL010001093.1:0-1827 GCA_035539475.1 Polyangiaceae bacterium | reverse complement strand
GTAGACCTACCGAGCCCGCCGCAAGCAGCCGCAGGCAGCGCTCGAACATGCCCACCGAGTAACCGCTGCTGCCCAGAACGCTTAGCTCTCGCTCGTGCGAGCTGGATAAGGCAACGCCCAGCCCAGGGCCCGTAAGTCGTCGACCAAAAGCAACGACCGTGCCTCGACGGCGCGCCATGCGCAGCGCGCGCCCGTGGGCCTCGGGAGTGCCTACGGCTTCGAACACCACGTCGGCGCCACGACCGCCCGTGAGATTCATGACCTCGACGTCAATCTGGCCTCGCCCGACGTCGAGTGGGATGGCGCCGGCCAGCACGAGTCTCGACTCCGCGGACCGCTCCTCGACCAGGCAGATCACCTGCGTCGCGCCGCGCAGCCGCGACAGCTGCACGTGTAGCAGCGCCACTGCCCCACTGCCCAGGATGACGACTGTGTCACCAAAGCGGACCCCACTCGTCAACGTTGCTTCTGCGACCGAGGCGACCAGGCCGGCCTGGACCGCTGACTCGTAGCTCAAGGCGTCGGGAATTTCATGCAGATGCGCGGATAGCGGGCCCGTTACGCTGACGCAATTCGCTCCGGCGTCGTGCCTCAAGTGCGGGCGGAGCGCGCAGATGGCACTGCTCGTTCCCGGGCAGCGGTCGCACACGGGCTGCGAGTCCAGCGTCACGCGCATGCCCACCTGCAGCCGCTCGATGTCGGCGCCCACGCTGAGCACGTCGCCTGCAAGGCGGTGACCGAGCGACGTCTTTGGACCTCGCAACCGTACCGAAACCTCACCGCTTGCGCTCATCGCGGCTCGCTCAGCAACCAAGCGTGGCGGGCGTCCGTGCGGGCTCGCAAATTGCGATTCCTCCCTGCCAAGGCCCACAGGTAGTAAAATTCGTGCCCGCCCGCGGCCACGAAGCTGTGGTAGCCGCGCGACATGCTCAGCAGGTCGCCGTCGCGGACCACGCTGGCGTGCTCACGCTCCTGCCCTTGCTCGTAGTGGACCAGCACGCCAAATCCGGTCGGCGGACGCACACGCACCAGAAAACGTTCGTCCAAGTTGCTCTCGTGCGGCGAGTCGTCTCGATCATGCTTGTGAGGCGGATAGCCCGACCAAACGCCGCTGCGACTGAACGTCTCACCCACGACGAGATGGTCGGCACCCTGCTCGACGCCGATCAAGGTGTGCACCTCACGCTGCCACGTCCCGCGCCCTCGCTGTTCGATCAGGACCTGCTCGGGACGCACGACGTAGGGTTCCCGCTCGGTCTGGCCGGCGGCAGCTACCACTGCCAGCCGAGCGCCGCCCGCGCGAGCCGCCATCAGACACGAGCGGCCGCGCGGCACGAATAGAGCGGTGCCGGGGCCATCGAATACGTCAGCGCGCTTGCCCAGCGAATCCCAGGACGGCCCACGGTCTTGGAAGTTTGCGCAGCAGGTTCCGCCGAGCACGACGACCACTCGCTCTACCGCCGCCGCCTCGAGCCACAGCTCTTCTCCTGGCTCGAGGGTGTGAGGACGAAGCTCGAGACCCCAGCCAGTTTCAGTTACCTGCGTTTCCATCGGCCTCAGAGGGTGAGCAGTCGATCCACGCGCACCGGCTCGCTGCTTCGAAAGGAACGCACCACTGCGTCACCAATCGCGACGGCCAGGGCTCCGCCATGGGAGCTCGGTAGGTCGGCGAGGTCCTTCGAAGGAGCGCCTCCCGAGCGGAACAGCGCGTCTGTCATGCGGCGGTCCGCGCCCGAATGACGCCCCGATTCCCGCGGGATCGAGATGGTTTCCTCCGTTCCGCGACGGGAACGAAGGGTGAGCGCATACGGCTCGTTGGAGAGCTTG
>DATLIL010001092.1:0-3385 GCA_035539475.1 Polyangiaceae bacterium | reverse complement strand
GTCCTTGGTCCAGCGACCCGGTGGGATCTCGATCGGGGGTCGCCGCGGCAGGCCGGTGATCGGGCGAGCCTGCAGCACGAAGAGCTCGCCGCCCGCCAGCGCCCACTCGACGTCCTGCGGCGCACCACGTTCGCGCTCGATGCGCGCGCCGAGCTCCACGAGCCGCCGCGCCGCCTGCTCGTCCAGCACGCTCGGCGCGCTCGGCAACACGAGCTCGCTGCCGCGCTGCAGCCAGCGCTCGGCCTCCGCCGCTCCGTCCACCAGCCGGTCGCCGAGGCCGCGCACCGCCTCGAGCACGATCTCGTCGTCGCCGGTGACGGGGTTCTTCGTGAACATCACACCCGCCGCTTCAGCGGCGACCAGCCGCTGGACGAGCACCGCGAGGCGCCCCTCGGCGGCGCCCTGGTCGGCGCGGTACGCGGCCACGCGCGCGCCCTTGCCCGACGCGAGCACGCGACCGGCGGCGTTGACCACGTCGTCGATGCTCAGGGCGCCGAGCACGCTCTCGTACTGCCCGGCGAACGACGCCCCCGCCAGATCCTCGGCCACGCCGGAGGAGCGCACGGCGTACGGACCCGCGCCGAGCGCGGCCAGCGGCGCGAGCAGCGCCTCGCGATCCCACGCCATCCCGACGGGGATGACGAAGCCGTCGGGCACGTTGTGCCCTCCCCTGCGCAGCGCGGCCAGCGTGGCGGCCTTGTGACCATAACGCGCGGAGTCGAGCGCCTCGTCGAGCCGGACCGGTGCCAGGTTCTCAGGCATCTTTCTTCTTCCTCTTCTTTTCGACGCGTTTGGGAACGTTGCCGCGGCGGGCAGCGTCGAGCAGCGTCTTCACGGCCCACTCGCTCATTTGCCCAGCTTCGGCGGGGGATAGACCATGGTGCTGGCTCACCAGGAACCAGCCCGCCGACGACAGGTACAGCCGAACCGCCGAGGTCACGAGCTTGGCCACCCCCGGATCGAGCGGACCGAGCTCCTCGTCGATGAGCTTCTCCATCTTCTTCGACCGTTCGCGAAACACGCGCGCTGCCTTGCCGGTCGCGATCGTCATCATCACGTAGGCCTGAAGGTACGCCGCGTTGTCACCGAACGAGCGGTGCATGTTCCCGGTCACCGCCGGCAGACCCTTCACGCCGACGCCCCGCTCCTCGCCGCCCATTCCCCGCTCGTTGAGCACCTGCTCGACGTACTCGGCAAAGGCGTCGTTGAGCGCCTCGCGCGTGGGAAAGTGGTTGTAGACCGTGCGGTGGGTCACCCCGGCGCGATCCGCGACACCCTGGATCGAGAACCCGGTCAGCCCCGACGCGGCCATCTCGGCGGCCACCGCCTCCAGGATCGCCCTGCGGGTCTCGACCATCTGTTTTTCACGTAGCTTCATAACGAATGCACCTGTTTCATAAGTTATGTAACGAGCAACGTCAAGCGTCCAGCTTGACCGGCGGCTCCATCTCGTTTCATATAGTATGAAACCAGTGCATGGACCATGCACGTTTACCCGTGAGCAAGGAACATGAAGAAAATGTTGTGGCGCGTCGGGCTCGGTGTGCTCGGCGCAGTTCTGCTCGTGGCCGCGAGCGGCTACGCCTATGTCAGCCTCACCTACGAGCGCGACTTCAGCGCGACACCCTTGCCGGAGATCAAGGCGAGTCAGGACGCCGAGGTCATCGCGCACGGCGCCTACGTCGTGAACGCACTGGCTCATTGCTCGGCGTGTCACGGCAACGGCGAGAGCACCAACAAACACGAGCTCCCCGCCGACCCCAGAGACCTGCGCGGCGGCTACGTGCTCGACGCGGGCCCGTTCGGCGTCTTCTACCCGGCGAACCTCACGCCGGATGCGGAAACGGGGATCGGCAAGCTGTCCGACGCGCAGCTGGCGCGAGCGATCAGGCACGGGGTCAAGCACACGGGCCAGTTCGCACCGCTGATGTCCTTCGCGGTGGGACCGATGTCCGACGAAGATCTGACCGCGGTCGTCTCGTACCTACGCACGCTGCCGCCCATCAAGAACCCCGTCCCCCAGGACGAGTGGGGCTTTCTCGCCAAGGCCCTCTCGAGCAAGTTCAATCCCCGCATGTCCAAGGCAAAGCCCTACGTGCCACCGTCGGAGACGCCCAGCGTGGCTCGCGGGGACTACCTGGCAAACGGCCCCGCGCTCTGTTTCGGGTGCCACACGCCGACGGATCCCACGGCTGGTTTCGCCGAGATCGGGGCTCGCTTTTCGGGCGGAGCCGAACCCGAGCCCGACGTGGTCGACGACCGCTACGAGGTCTTGCCGCCGAACCTGACCCCCGACCCCGAAACCGGTGTGCTCGCCAACTGGGACGAACAGGCCTTCATCCTGCGCGTGCGCAAGGTGGGCGCCGTGTCGAAGGGCTCGCCGATGCCGTGGGACAACTTCAAACAAATGACCGACAGCGACCTGAAGAGCATCTTCGCGTACCTGCGCTCGCTGCCCCCGACGAAGCGCGCTACCGGCCCCGGTTGGCGAGAAAAAGGGTGGAAGCCCGAAAAGGGCTGAGGGGCGCCGGCGCGATCAAAGTCTATTTGTTGAAGCCCAGCAGCCAGGTGAAGGGGTCGTGGCCTGCGCTCAAATCGTAGGTCATGACCCACGAGTCGACGTGACCCACGCCCGGATAGACGGTGACCTTGGCTTCCTTGGCGTCGGGACAGTCGGCGGTGATGCCCTCGATCGGTACCGTGCTGCCTTCGGGCCCATCGTCTCCGCCGTGAAACGCCCAGAGCCCGACTTCGCCGAGCTTGCAGCCTGCGGCCTCCCACGCGTTGTCGCCCTGGCCGCCCGCGATCAGCGCGGCGGCGGCGACGACTTCACCGCCGTGCTCGGCGAGATAGTTCCACGAGCCGTTCGCGCCGCAGCTCAGAGCGGTAAGGTAGATGCGCGCGGGATCCACCACGTAGTTGGCGACGGCGTAGTCCAAGAACGCGTCGATCTCGTCGGCGCTTGGACAACCGTCGCCCGTGTGCTGCGAAGAGAGCACGACGAATGGGCGCTCCGACGGCCAGTCATCGTCATCGATCAACATGGGCGGCCCGTGCGAGAGCACGCGATCGAGCTCGGAGTCGCCGTTGCCGTTCTCGCCGATGCCATGAAAGAAGACCAGCAGCGGGCGCGGCACCGTGTCGCCATAGCCCGGTGGCAGGTACTCCCAGTAGCCGGTAGGCGCGGCGGTAGAGCCCAGCGGCTTCGCCGTTTGCCGCCCGCTCGACGGTCCATCCGGAAGGCCCTCGGGCAGCATACCCCCGCTGCCTCCCCCACCGAGCGCACCGCCCGCTCCGCCACCGGAAGCTCCACCTGTGCCGCCGCCCCCCAATCCGCCTCCAGCCGAGCCACCGCCAGACGACCCGCCACCAGTCCCACCAGTCC
>DATLIL010001091.1:0-4711 GCA_035539475.1 Polyangiaceae bacterium | reverse complement strand
GGTGTGCGACACGGACACGAACACTTGTGTCGGTGGCGGTTGCACGATGACGAGCGACTGCGACGGCGGTCAGGTGTGCGACACGGAGACGCAGACCTGTGTCGAGTGCACGATGACGAGCGACTGCGACGGCGGTCAGGTTTGTGACACGGACACGCACACCTGTGTCGACGGCGGCTGCACGATGACGAGCGACTGCGAAGGTGGCCTGGTGTGCGAGACGGAGACGCAGACGTGCGTCGAGTGCACTCAGGATAACGACTGCGAGGCCGGCCAGGGCTGCAGCGACCAGCACGAGTGCGTACCCCTCGCGGATGCGCTCGTTCTCGATCGCAGCGTGGAAGGTGGCGGTTGCGCCTGCACCGTGCCGGGCGGGGCGAGCTCGCGGCTACACCCGCTGGTGCTGCTGGCGCTGGCGTTGCCTTTCGTTCGCCGCCGCCGGCGAGCTGTTTCCTGAGCGAATTCGTTTCACGTCTTGGCCGAGCGCTGGACACTCAGCGCGCTTGTGTCACCCTTGCGGGTAGTCAGATTTCTTGGATCTGGCCGGAGCGGGGTGTAAAACGCCAGTCGCTTGGCGCAGTCGACCGTGGCTCACGGCTTCATCGCCGCTCATGGTTTCGTCACGTTTCACGTGGATGACGGGGCCGAGCTCGGCGCAGTCACGTTCAGCGGCCCCGACGACCGGGAGCCGACCTGGTCCGGCGTGATCTCGGAGCGGACGCTCGACGCCGTGGTCGAGCGCTTCCACGGCCTCGGTCGTGACACGCGCGAACGCCTGTTTCGACCGCCTCACGAGCGCCGCTGACCGGGCGCCGTGGAGTCCTGCCCCGCCCCGGGGTCACTTGCCTCGGCAGTTGGCCTCGCGCGTCCAGCCTTCCGGTTCCAAAATTCGAGCATGGCCGCCGCTGTCGTCGACCGCGCCGCCCAGACGTTTCCCACGCTCACGCCGGGGCAGATCGCCCGCATCGAAAAGGTGGGGCATCGAAGAGACGTTCGCGCCGGCGAGGTGCTGTACGAGGTGGGGGATCAGAACACGCGCTTCTTCGTCGTGCTCGCGGGCTCGATCGCCATCGTGCGACCGCTCGGCGATCGCGAGGAAGCGATCACCGAGCACAAGGTGGGGCAGTTCACCGGCGAGATCAACATGCTCTCGGCCAGGCGCAGCCTCGTGCGTGCACGCGCCACCAGCGACGGCTCGCTGATCGAGGTCGATCGCGAAGCGCTGCGAACGCTGGTGCAGCGGGACTCCGAGCTGAGCGAGATCCTGATGCGCGCCTTCATCTTGAGGCGCATGGTGCTGCTCGGTCTGACCAGCAAGGATCTCGTTCTGCTCGGCTCCCGTCACTCTGGCAGCACCCAGCAGATCAAGGAGTTCCTCAGCCGCAACGGTCAGCCGTTCACTTACCAGGACGTCGAGACCGATCCCAGCGTGCAGGTGATGCTCGATCGCTTCGGCGTCGCGGTGAACGAGGTCCCCGTGATCGTGTGTCAGGGCGGTCACGTGCTCAAGAATCCGTCGGTCCAGAGTCTGTCCTCGAAGCTCGGTCTCAGCGCCGTGAACGATCCAGCGCACGTGCGCGAGGTCACCATCGTCGGCGCGGGGCCAGCGGGGCTAGCCGCTGCGGTGTACGCCGCGTCCGAGGGACTGGACGTGCTCGTGCTCGAGAGCAAGGCGCCGGGCGGACAGGCGGGCACGAGCTCTCGCATCGAGAACTATCTCGGCTTCCCCACGGGTATCTCGGGGCAGGCGCTGTCCGGCCGCGCGCTCACGCAGGCGGAGAAGTTCGGCGCGGAGGTGGCCATCGGCCGCACGGTGGTGCGTCTCGACTGCAGCCGCCGGCCCTATCGTCTTCACCTGGCCGACGGCGACGTCTTGCAGAGTCGCGCCGTCGTCATCGCCACCGGCGTGAAGTACCGCAAGCTCGATCTGCCGTCGCTCGAGCGCTTCGAGGGCGCCGGCGTCTTCTACTGCGCGACATTTCTCGAGGGGCAACAGTGCGAGGGCGAGGAGATCGCCATCGTGGGCGGCGGCAACTCGGCGGGGCAGGCGGCGGTGTACCTGGCCGGCATCGCCGACAAGGTGAACATGCTGGTGCGCGGGCCCGGTCTGGCGCAAAGCATGTCGCGCTACCTGATCCAGCGCATCGAGACCACGCCGAACGTCGAGCTTCGCACGCGCAGCCAGGTCGATGCGCTCGAGGGCGACAACGGCCTGGAGCGGGTGCGCTGGAAGAACCTCGAAACCGGGCACCGCGAGACGCACGCCATCCACAATCTGTTCTTGATGACCGGCGCCGATCCCAACACTGACTGGATCGCCGGCTGCCTGGCCCTGGACGACAAGAAGTTCGTCAAGACCGGCCCCGACCTCTTGCCCGAAGATCTGGCGAGCAAGCACTGGTCGCTCGCCCGCCGGCCTTACCTGATGGAGACCAGCACGCCGGGCGTCTTCTGCGTGGGCGACGCGCGCTCGAGCAGCGTCAAGCGCGTGGCCTCCGCCGTCGGCGAGGGTTCGATCTGCGTGCAGCTGGTGCATCAGGCACTGCAGGAGCTCTAGAAGAAGGTGATCCGATGCCGAATCCGAATCTAGGTCCGGTCTACTCCAAAGAGCCCGTCCGCACGATCGAGCGCGACGAGTTGCTCGAGAAGATCGTTCGTCACGATGAGTTCAAGCTCGTCAACTGCCTCAACAGGTGGGCGTTCCTCGCCAAGCGCATCCCCGGCTCCATCCACTTCAACACCCCGGACGAGATGCTCTCGGGCCTGAAGAAGGACGACGAGATCATCGTCTACTGCTCGAACCCCGCCTGTCTCGCCAGCCTGGCCGCGTACCACCGCCTGGTGGAGCACGGCTACAAGAAGGTCCGGCGCTACGCGGGAGGCCTGATCGACTGGGAGGACGCCGGGTTGCCGCTCGAGGGAGACTGGGTGCGAGCGCCCCAGAGCTCCTAGTCACTAGATGCCGAGCACCAGATCGACGCCGGCGATGGCCGCGCGGTACGAGCCGGTCCAGAGCCCGAGGCTCGTCACTTCGAAGGTGTTGTCGCCGTCGACGAGCTCTGCGACGTCGAGCTCGATGAGCTGGTTCAGGAGTCCGGCGCCAGGCCCGCCACCGGTGTCGAAGTCGCCCGCGAACGCGTTGACCTCGACCTCGGACACGTAGCGCTCGTGCCAGGCGCCGCCGTTCAGGCGGTAGCGCAGACCCATGGCGTCTGGCGTCGGGAACACGCCGTTCCACTCGAACCACGGGTAGTCGACGGCGAGAGCCAGCCGCGCGGAGATCACGTCGCCGAGGTCGACGCCGGGGATGGGGATGCTGATCGGCTCCTCGTCTTCGTTCGGAACCACGTAACCGACGCTGTGTTTGGCGCCATCGAACGTGCACTCTTCTTCCGGAGAGTCGCACACCGACGAGTCGCCGGGATTCGCGGCGATGACGTTGCCTCGCCACTGGCACTCTCCGTCGACGACGCAGCCCTCGAGTCCGGGTTTCTCCACCAGCGGCTCCGGCGCGCTGTACTCGCGAAGGCCGCCGATCACGGGCCCGTCGAAGCCGACGTTGTCCCAGCGCACCGCCCACGCGCCGCCCTGCCAGTACTTGAGCGTGGCGTGGTTTCGCACGAGCAAGCTGACGTAGCCGCGGCTGAACGGCAACGACAGGTCCGTGGCGAACAGACGCACGAGCTCGCCGAAGGTCTCTCCGTCACTCGAGGCGTCGCTGGCCCAGACTTCCAGGTGGTTCTGTGTGAGCCTGATCTCGACTCGATTGAGCGCGTCGCGCTGCGTCGTGACGTGCGGAGTTTCGCAGTCGAAGGACGCGACCTGTGGCGTCTCGATGTACTCGGCGTAGCTGTAGAAGCTGGCTTCGAGGGTATTCGGGGTGTTGCACCAGCCGCCGTTGAACTCGACGAGCACGCCGTCGCGCGGCCCCGAGCCGCGTTCCGGAAAGTCGAAGTTGGGCGCGAGCGTCGGCTCCGCGGCGATGGCGATGGCCGACCAGCCTCCGAGCATGTTGTTGGACAGATCGGCGTCGAAGCGGATCACCCCGGTGCGGCCGGCGAAGTCGAAGGGCTGTCGAATGCGGTAGGTGTTGAGCCCGTAGTTCTGCGAGGCGCTCGCCGTGAGCAGGTGGCGCGTCGGCACGAGCTCGTTCGGATCACACAGCACGGTGTCGGCGTCGGGCGGGGCCGCAGTGCCGGTCAGGCCAGGACGACACTTGGGCATCAGCGCCGGTCCGACGGGGAAGCCCTCGCTGAAATCTGGGTGCAGGCTCGGCATGCCGCGCGTGGCGCTCCAGAGCTCGGAATCAAGCTCGCCGGAGCGACCGAGCGGCGCCGGCTCGGCCTCGAAGTCGTCGCAGAACGCGGGCGCCTCGAAGCCGCAGCTGCCGGGCGTCGGGACGTAGCCGCTGCCGCTGCCGCCGCTCGTGTCGGGGGGCACGAAGGGCGGAACCTCCGAGCCGGCGCCGCCCGCCTCCGGCGTATCGACCGCCGCCGGTGCGTCGTTCTGCTGGGAGCCGCAGCCGAGCACACAACAGAAGCAGCCGATCCAGACTCTCATGGCGTCACCAGTAGCTCGGCGGCGGGTCCTTCACCCTGGAGCGCTTCGAGGAACGCCACCAGATCGGCCTCGTCGGCCTCGCTCAGGTCGAGCGGTGTGAGCTCGTTCATTCCCGGGGAGCCGCCTGCGGGGTCGCCGCCTCGCCCGAAGA
>DATLIL010001090.1:0-9947 GCA_035539475.1 Polyangiaceae bacterium | reverse complement strand
CTGTTCCGTGGCCTGTTCCGCATGTACGACGAGAACCCAGCCCTCGCGGCCGAGTTCGTGCGCTCGTTGCCCGGCGCGGACGGCACGAACGCGCACGCGGTCAACGGCCTGACCTTCGCCTTCTTGCACCGCCTCTCGGTGCTGATTCGAGCAGCCCAGCAGCGCGGCGAGATCGACGCCGCGGTCACGCCCATGCTGGCCGCGCAAACCATCTTCACCCTCTATTTCGGGGCGCTGATGGCCTGGCTCAATCGCTTCGTCGACCACGCGGTCGACCTCGAGCCACTCTTGCGCGAGGCGCTGACGCTGCATTTCCGCGGCCTCTATCCGCGCTGATATCCGCGCTGACGAGCGGCAGGCAATCACGGTCTGCGGCACGCGAGAATCCGTGTATTTCGGCCGTTTTTGCGCACGGGATCCCGTGAAAGGGTGGGATTCGTCCACGGCTTTCCGCGTCGCCCTTATGCGCCGATTCGAGACGTTCGTAGCTGCGAAAGTGAGCGGTGCACCATGGTGAGAATCCTCGTCGTCGACGACAGCCCGACCATCCACCTCTACGTACGTCAGGCGCTCCAGGCCGACGGTCACGTCATCGATCGGCTCAGCAACTTCACCGAGCTGCCCGCCTACATGGCCGCCTGCGAACCGGACGTGATCCTGCTGGATCTGGAGATGCCGGCCCTGTCGGGCTCCGCTTTCGCGCATTTCGTGCGCCGGATCGAGCGGCGGCCGATCCCGATCATCGTCTACTCGTCGCTGCCGGCGACCGAGACCGGCAAGGCGGCGCGCGAGATTGGCGCCTCCGGTGTGGTGGCCAAGAGCTCGAGCCCCGAGCAGCTGCGCGCCGCGATCGCCAGGTGCGTGGCGGCTGGCGGAGGCTCGGCGTGAGCGTCGATGGTGACCTCAGGCACGAGCTCGAGTCGCTGCGTGGCCGCCTGGCGCAGCTCGAGGCCAGGCTGGGCGAAGAGCTCGAGCGCAGCGCGGCGCTGCCCGAGACGTTCGAGGTCCTGCTCGTGCGCGTCGGCACGACCAACGCCGCTTTTGCGCTGGAGACCGTGCGCGAGGTGGTGCCGATGGCGGAGCTCGTCCCCATCCCCGAGGCGCCGCCCTGGGTGCTCGGTCTGCTGAACGTCCGCGGCGGAAGCCTACCGGTGGTGGACGTCGGCGCGCGGCTCGAGCGCGAAGCGCAGCCGCCCGGGCTGACTGATCTGATCGTGATTGTGAGCACGAGGCTCGGCATTGCGGGGCTGGTGGTCGACGAGGTGAGCACCGTACAGCGGCTCGCGCGCGCAGCGATCGAGGCCAGCGTCCATGGAACGCCGCACGCCTCCTACGTGCTCGGAACGTTCACCCACGCCGGCCAGAGCACCGTCCTGTTCGGCGTCCCCGAGCTGCTTCGCCACGGGGATCTGGCGGCCCTGCTGCAGGCGGGTGAGCCGTGACGAGCCTGGTCTCCGAGCTGTCGCGGCGTCTTTCTGCCGAGTTCGGCCTGCGCGCTCGCAGCGACTGGCCCGCCGAGATCCAGCAGGTGATCGCCGGCGCCGGCGGCAACGGTCAGGCCCGCGAGTTGCTCTCGGACCAGCGCCGCTGCTCGGAGCTTCTGGAGCAGGTGGCGCGGCGCATCACCGTCGGCGAGACCCACTTCTTTCGACACCGCTCGCAGCTCGAGCGCGCGGCCGAGCACCTGCTGCTCGTCGGTCAGAAGGAACAGCGGAAGGTGCGCGCCTGGAGCGCGGGCTGTGCCAGTGGTGAGGAGCCGTACTCGCTCGCGATCCTGCTCGAGCAGACGCTGCGCGGGCGGCTGCCCGAGACGGTGGAGATCGTGGGCAGCGACGTCAACCCGGACGTGGTGCAGAAGGCGCGCGACGCCGTCTACACCAGCTGGTCGTTTCGCGGCACGCCGCCGTGGGTGCTGGCGCACTTCGCCGTCCGCGAGCCGCGCTCGCTGCGCCTGAGCACGCGTGAGCTCCTGGACACCGTGAGCTTCGAGGTCGCCTCGTGCCAGGCGCGCGCGGAGCGCCAGTCCGACGCTGCGCTCGATCTCGTGCTCTTCCGCAACGTCGCCATCTATTTCGAGAGCGCCGCGACCGAGGCGCTGTACCGGGAGTTTGCGCGCTTGCTGCGTCCCGATGGACTGCTCGCGCTCGGGCCCTCCGATCCACGTCCGCCGCTCGACTGCTTCGAGCTCATACCGGGTGACCATGCCCCGATTTACCGGCGCCGTGCACGATCCAGCGCGGTCGCTGCGCCGCAGCGCGTGGAGCGGCCGCGCGAGAAGCCCGTGCGGCGGCAGGTCGAGCGCGCTCTGTCGGTAGCCGAGACCCTGGGCGCCGCCGAGCCGGACTCCCCCACCGCTCAACGCCTGCTCGGTCAGGCGCGGCTCGATCTGGGTCGCCCCGAAGAGGCCATCGGAGCGCTGCGCCGGGCACTGTTCCTCGATCCCCAGGCGACCATCGCGCGCTGCTTCTACGCGCAGGCGCTGTTTGCGATCCGCGAGCCGGGCCAGGCGCTCGTGCAGATCCAGCTGCTGATCAACAAGCTCGCCTCGCTCGAGCCGGAGCAGGTGCTCGAGGACGGCGAGACGACGGTCGCCGAGCTCCTCGCCGCGGCGGTCTTCCTCAAAGGCGAATGGCGATGAGCAACGCACCCTCTCACGCTCGACGCGTGCTGCGGCAGCGCGCCGAACGCCTGGCTCGAGCCGTTCGCAGCGACAGCGAAGGGCACGCCGAGCTCGAGATGGCGGTGTGCAGCGTCGGCGACGAGCTGTTCGGCTTTCCCGTCGAGCAGCTGCGAGAGATCGTGGCGTTGCCCGCGATCACGCGGCTCCCCGGCTGCCCTGACTGGATGCTGGGCATCGCCCAGGTGCGCGGAACGCTGCTCTCCATCATCGACCTCGGGCGGTTCTATCGCATCAGCGGCGCCGAGCCGCCGCAGCATGTCGCCATCGTCAACGCGCCGGAGGGACCGCTCGGCTTCACCGTGGAGCGCGTCGTCTCTTACCGGCGAGTCCTCGCAGGAGAGCTCGGTGGCGCAGGCTCGCTGGCGCGCGCCGAGGGCCGCGCGACGCTGGGAGTGACGGGCGATCTCGTCGTGGTCCTCGATCTTCCACGCCTGGTGGCGCAGCCGGAGCTCGTGCTCACATGATGGACGCGGAGATGCGCAGCGTGGTGCGCGAGGAGCTCACCCTCGCGCTCGAAGAGCTATTTCAACTCGTGCGCGATCACGAGTCCGGCAACCTCACGTCCGCGGAGCTCGTGCGTCGAGCGTTCCGTTCGTTCCACAACACCAAAGGTGCGCTGCGCGTCGCCGCCGAACCTCGGCTCGAGCTCCTGGCGCACTGCGTGGAGGACCGCCTGGCGACGTTGCGCGACGGCAAGGCTTCGCCTTCGGCCGAGCTCGTCCAGCTCCTGCCCGAAGCCCTGGGCGTCATCCTGCGCGAGATCGAGACCGGGACGGAAGATCCGCGCTGCGAGGAGCTCTTCGCCTTGCTGGCGGGTCAGCCCGAGAAGCCCGCTCCGGTTCCGGCACCTGCGCGCAGCGTCGAGCAGCAGAGGGCGCCGGCGCCCGAGCTCCGCGATCACGTCCGGGTGGACGCCGAGCGGCTCGACCTCTTGATGGCGCTCGGCGCCGATCTCCTGACTCAGCAGTCCAGCCAGCGGCAACGCCTGTCGGCTCTCTCGGCCCTGCTGGAGCGCGTCGGCCTGCTCGCCCGCACTCACCGCGAGCAGCGCGCGCTGCTCGGCCCGATCGTGCGCGAGCTCGAGACACTGGTGCGACGTGACGAACGCGAGCTGCGCCGCGGCGGGCAGCTGGCAGCCGACTTCGATCGGGCCATGCGCGGCGCACGCATGCAGCCACTGACCGGCGCCGTGGGCCAGCTCCAGCGCCACGCGCACGAGACGGCGCGAGAGCTCGGCAAGGACGTCGAGCTCGACGTCGACGTGGGCAACGTCGAGCTCGACCGTCAGGTCCTGGACGCGCTGCGCGATCCGTTGCTCCACCTGCTGCGCAACGCCGTCGACCACGGTATCGAGACGCCCGAGGTCAGGCGCCGCGCCGGCAAGCCAGAGCGCGGCAGGATCGCCATCGAGGCCCGGCTCCGCGGTCCCTTCGTGGAGCTCGACGTCAGCGACGACGGCCGCGGCATCGACGCGGAGCGGGTCGTGGCGCGCGCCCTCGAGCTCGGTGTCGAGCCACCCGCCGACGCCGACAAGAGCGCGTTCGTCGCCGACATGCTGTTCTCTCCGGGGTTTTCGACCGCCGCCGGGGTGAGCCACGTCAGCGGCCGAGGCGTGGGGCTCGACGTCGTTCGCGCGCGCGTCACCGAGCTCGGCGGCCAGGTCACGATCGAGCCGCAGCCGGCCGCCACTCGCTTTCGCATCCGCGTGCCGACCAGCGTGGTCTCGCTGCGCGGCCTGCTCGTACGCGCCGGTGAAGCGGACTTCGTGATCCCGAGCAGCATGATCCAGCGCACCCTGCGCGCTCGCCGCGAAGAGGTGCGCAGCGCCGACGGCGCCGCCACCATGGTGACCGGCGACGGGCAGCCGCTGAAGCTGCGCTGGCTGGCGGCAGCGATGGGCCAGACCCGCGTCGACGACCCGACGATCCTCACGGTGGTGGTCGTGGCCGACGGACAGCAGCGCCTGGGCCTGGTCGTGGACGAGGTCCGCGGCGACACGAGCTGCGTGATCAAGCGCCTGCCCTGGAACGTGCGCAAGCTGCGCGGCGTGATCGGAGCGGTGCATCAGGGCGACGCGCCGCTGGCTCTGGTCGTGGACGTGGCGCAGCTCCTGCGCGGGCACACGAGCGTACCCGACCGCGAGCAGCGCGTGCAGGCGCCGCAACAGCGCCGAAAGCCCAGGATCCTGGTCGCCGACGACTCGCTGACCAGCCGCACGCTCGAGCGCAACATCCTCTCCAGCGCCGGTTACGACGTCGAGACGGCGATCGACGGCGAGGAAGCCTGGCGTTCGCTCGAGCAGGGTGAGTTCGACCTTCTGGTCAGCGACGTGCAGATGCCCGGCCTCGACGGCTTCGAGCTCACGCGGCGTGTGCGCGCCCACGCCAAGCTCGGGCAATTGCCCGTCGTGCTGGTGACGAGCCTGGACCGCCCGGACGACGTCGCGCAGGGCGCCGACGCCGGCGCCAACGAGTACATCGTCAAGGGTCGCTTCGATCAGCGCACGTTGCTCGAGACCGTGAGCCGCCTGCTATGACTCCGAAGAAGCGCATCCTGATCGTCGACGACTCGAGCAGCGCGCGCCTGGGGTTGCGCCGCGTGCTGGAGGAGTCAGGCGTGTTCGAGGTCGTGGGCGAGGCCGTCAACCGCGCCGAGGCCGTCGCGCGGAGCGGCGACCTGCGACCGGACCTCGTGACGATGGACGTCCATCTGGGCGGCGACGACGGACTGGCCACGACGAGCGAGATCATGGCGAGCTCGCCGTGCCCGATCGTGATCGTGACGGCGCTCGACCCGGCGCGGATGGATCTGGCGTTCCGGGCGACGTCGGTGGGAGCGCTCGACGTCCTGTGCAAGCCGTCGTTCGACGACAGCGAGCTGTCCGGCCGCGGGCGACGCCGTTTCGTCGCCGCGCTTTCGGCGCTCGCTTCCGTCAAGCTGGTCGGTCCGCGCGGAGCCCGGCGCGCTCGTCGTCGCGAGCGCCCCCCGCAATCCGAGCCCGCGCCGCCGTCGTCGCTGCCGCTCGTGGCGCTCGGGGCCTCCACCGGCGGTCCCGCCGTGCTGCAGCGCATCTTGAAGGCGCTGCCAGCGCCCAGCGCGGCGGCGGTGGTCGTGGTGCAACACATCGAGCAAGGTTTCTGCGCGGGCCTGCGCGAGTTCTTGAGCACGACAGGTCACGCCGTGGAGGTCGTCACCCGCGCCATGCCGCTCGCGGCCGGCCACGTCTACCTCGCGCCCGACGACGCGCACTTGCACCTCGTGCGCCCCGGCATCCTGGCGCCGGTGGACGGCCCTCCCCGCCGCTTTCAGAAGCCGTCGATCGACGAATTCTTCGAGAGTGTGCCGCGCGAGCAGGCGCCCCTCACCTTCGCCGCGCTCTTGAGCGGCATGGGCGACGACGGCGCCCAGGGGCTCTTGCGTTTGCGCAAGGCTGGCGCCGGCACGGTGGCGCAGACGCCCGAAGGCTGCGCCGTACCGTCGATGCCCGCCGCCGCGTTGGCGCTCGGAGCGGCGAGCATCGCGCTCGAACCGGAGCAGATCGCACGCGCCGCCTTTTCGTTCGTGATGGCGCGCGTGGCCGCGCAACAGGGAGGACTGCGATGAGCACAGCGCTAGCGTTTTTGATCGCGGTCGCGGCACCAGCCACGGAGCTGCGTGACCTGTCGACCGATCGCCCCGACATCACCGAGAGCGCTCGCAGCGTCGACGCCGGGCATTTTCAGGCGGAGATCGACGCCGCACGGCTCGTGCGCGACGAGGGGCAGTCGAGCTACTCGCTACTCGGCAGCAACCTGAAGTTCGGCCTCACCTCGTTCTGGGACGTTCAGCTCGTGCTCGAGCCGGTGGTGGCCGCCAGTGACGGCGACGTCGGTCCCGGTGACGTCACGCTGCGCACCAAGTTCAACCTGTTCGGCAACGACGGCGACACCGCGCTGGCGCTCATGCCCTGGATCAAGGCGCCCACGGCAGGCTCGCGTGGAAACGGCGCCTGGGAGGGCGGCTTGATCGCGCCGCTCGGCTTCGAGCTTCCGCTAGAGTTTTCGGGCGGCTTGATGCTGGAGCTCGACCGCATGGGCAACGAGAGCGGCGACGGGCACCACTTCGAGATGCTCACCAGCGCAACGCTCGGGCACGCGCTCGTCGGCGATCTGTCGACGTTCGTCGAGCTCGCCGGCACTGCTTCGGCGGAAGCCGGCAGCGACTACGTCTTGGTCTGCGACGCAGGCCCTGTCTGGCTCGTCACCCCGACCCTGCAGCTCGACGGCGGCGTCGGCTTGGGGCTCACCGACGCGGCCGAAGACCTGTTCGTGTTCAGTGGGATTTCGTTCAAGTTCTAGAGGAGTGGTCAAATGCTCAGCAACATGAAGATTGGCACCAGGCTCGTGATTTCTTACCTGATCATGGCCCTGATCGTCTGTGTCACCGGCCTGCTCGCCATCTACTACGTGAGCAGCGTCGGCGAGATCGGCGTTTCCATCGGTGAGGAGCAGGCCCCGCTCTCCGACGCGGCCATGGAGATCAAGCTCTCCGCCGCCGAGGCACACCTCAAGTTCGAAGAGATCATCTCGGGCGACAACACCGAGGACATCAATCAGGTCTACGGCATGCTCGATCAGTCGATCTGGTACGCCAACGCCATCCTCTCCGGCGGCAAGAACTCGGAGGGCACGTTCGTGGCCACCAGGAACCCCGACGTGCGCGCCAAGATCAATCAAACCCGGACCATGCTCGAGCACTTCAAGCAGTCTGCGCGGGTGCGCTACGCCAAGCGCAACGATCAGGTTGGCCCCGGCTCGGACTCGGACAGCGCCTTCGATCAGGAGTACGACGCCTTCATCCGCACGGCCGACGAGGCCGAAGAAGCGCTGCACCTGGACATGCGCACCGGCACTGAAGCGCTGCGCTCGTTCAGCAAGAAGGCCGAGCTCAGCATGACCACCTCGATGCTGATCGGCGTCGCGCTGGCGCTCGTGGTCGGCCTGTTCATGGCGCGCAGCATCACGCGGCCGATCGTGCGCGTGGCGGAGCTCTCGGGACGCATCGCCAGCGGCGATCTGGCGCTTGCCTCCGCGGGCAACGAAGACGAGGCCAGCGAAGGTCGCAACGAGGTTGCCACGCTACAGCGCGCCTCGCGCAAGATGGCCGAGCGCCTACGCGAGCTGGTCGGTGAGATGCAATCCGGCGTCTCGCAGCTCTCCACCAGCACCACGCAGATCGCCAGCACGGCGCGTGAAGCAGCCGCTGCGTCCACTCAGCAATCGGTGACCGTGACCGAGGTCAGCGCCACCATGGACGAGATCCAGACCACGAGCCAGGCCGCCGCCAAGAGTGCGCAAGAGGTGGTTTCGTCCGCCGAGCGCGCCGCGGCCACGGGTCAGGACGGCTTGAAGGCCGTCGACCGCGCCACGGTGATCATGAGCGCCATCGAGGAACGCGTGCGCGAGATCGCCGAGCGCATCTTGCTGCTCAGCGAGCAGAACAAGCAGATTGGCGAAATCGTCGAGACGGTCAACGACCTCTCCGAGCAGAGCAACCTACTCGCGGTCAACGCCAGCATCGAGGCCGCCAAGGCCGGCGAGCAGGGTCGCGGCTTCGCGGTCGTGGCCTCCGAGGTGCGTAACCTCGCCGAGCAGAGCAAGCGCGCGACGCAGCAGATCCGCACCATCCTCGGCGACATCCAGAAGGCCACGCAGACCGCGGTGATGTCGACCGAAGAAGGCACCAAGCGCACCAAGGACGGCCTGGGCGCGATCAAGTCCGTGCGCGACGTGATCACCGACCTCGCCCGCACGCTGGAAGACAGCGCCGACCGCGTGCGTCAGATCGCCAGCAACGCCAGCCAGCAGGCCTCCGGCATCCAGCAGATCTCCGAAGCCGTCACCGACCTCGCCCGGTCCGGCCGCGAGAACGCCACCGGCGCCGGCAACCTCGAGCGCGCCGCCGGCGACATCCGCAGCCTGTCCGAACAGCTCAGGAACGTCACTGCCGGCTATCGGCTGTGAGCCCCTGAAGTAGCTCGAGAAACGAACGGTACCTCTCCGCGCCCGGAAGCCAGTTCGCGAAGAACCAGGCCTCCCACTCTCCATCAGGTGTGCGAACCGCAGGGTTGAGCAGCAAGACGCCGTCCCCGACCTCGCTGATCTGGATCGCGTTCGCAAGGTAACGTGCGTCGAAGACGGCGCAATCCTGGTCGTCGCCGTACCGTTGGTGCTCATCGACGCTGATCGGGGACTGCTGCGAGTCTGCGTACACCGCAATCCACTCAGAGTTGTCCACGCGAAAGGGACGTACTTCGGCTGCTGACCAGACCTTGTCGATGAACGATGAGATCCGCCCGAAGCCGTTGGTCACACGCAGAAAGGTCTCGTAGGAGGGCGGCAAGGGCGCTCCGAGCCGTCGAGACAGCTCGGCAAGCTCCTCATCGCTGGCACCAGGGAAGCCGAGCCAGCCGCTTTCGACGACCTCGTCGTCGAGCGTCGCAGCGTAGTCGGGATCGGCCAGTGCGGCTTTGCTCAACGACGACAGCAGCTTTCGTAGTTTCCCCTCGGGGCCGGTCGACTTCGGTTTCGCCGCGCGACCGGGCTGTGGCCGCGGGATCGCACCCAGACGCTTCAGAGCCGTTCGTACTGCCTTCGCCACGCGTGAATCAGAGTCGTTCTGCGCGGCGTTCAGAGCGGCGATCTCCTCCTGCTCGAGGGTTCCGAAGTCTCCCAGGGCTTCGGCGGCCGCCACGCGAACATCCGGATCGCTGTCCTGCAGGCCGCGGACCACGTCAGCCATCTCACCCAGTTGAGCCAGCCCCGACAGTGCCAGTGCGCGCACCGACGGCTCGGACTTGGTCGCAGCGTCGCGATACGCAGCGATCACCCGCGCATCGTGGCCGAACGATAACGCGAGGTTGTACAGAGCGATCGGCTTGCTCGCGCCGACCGCATCGAGCTCCGACTGCAACCGCTTCTCGTCACCGGCGAACCCGATTGCCCGAAGCAGTCGGACCGCCTCCCTGCGTACGAGCCGCTCGGGATCGCGAAAAATCCGGACGAGCTGATTGATGGCCGCGGCGGGCGCCCGAGCGATTGCACCCAGGGCCGCCACACGCACCAACGCGGGGTCCTTTTCGTCGTGCGCAACCGTGCACGCAGCTTTCCAGGCCGCATCCAGGGGTCGCTCCCTTGCGATGAGGTCGCCCACGGCGCCAGCTGCCGCAACACGTTCTGCCTCGGAAAGGTGCTTGTCCAGAAGACGCTCGACCGACACCGGGCGACGC
>DATLIL010001089.1:0-3368 GCA_035539475.1 Polyangiaceae bacterium | reverse complement strand
GGCGTCGGCAGCGTGTCCGAGAGGCTGATGCCCGGCTCGTCACCGACCTCGGACTCGATGCGCACGATCAGGGCGGTGATGTTGTCCTCACCGCCATGCTCGTTGGCCAGCGCCACGAGCTTGCGACAGGCGTCGTCGAGGTCCTCGGTATCGCCCACGAGGCGTTGGATCTCGTCGTCCTCGATCATGCCGCTCAAGCCGTCGGAACACAGCACGTAGATGTCGCCGGGCAGCGTGTCGTCACTCTGCAGATCGACGGCCACGTGCTCCTGCATGCCGAGCGCGCGCGTGATGACGTTCTTGGGCAGCTCGCTGCGCTGCTCCTCGGTGAGCTCGGGCATCGCGAGCAGGTAGTCGTTGACCAGCGAGTGGTCGCGCGTCATCTGCCGGATCTCGCCCTTGCGCACGCGGTAGGCGCGGCTGTCGCCGACGTGACCGATGAACATCTTGCGCTTCTTGGCGCTGAACAGCGCACCGACCACCGTCGTGCCCATGCCGTGGAATTCACGCGAGCGCATGCTGCGATCGATGATCTGGCGATTGGCGATGCGGATGCCGGTGAGCAGGCGGTTTTCTTCCTCGCTCAGGCGCGCATCGAAGTGGAACGGCCAGGTGAAGTCTTCGCTCGCCGTGGCGCGGAAGAAGTCCACGATCGCTTCGGTGGCGAGCTTACTGGCGACGTCTCCGGCGCGATGACCGCCCATACCGTCGGCGACGATGTAGAGCGCGTGCTCGCGAAGGATCGCGAAGCTGTCTTCGTTGTGATCCCGCTGGAGTCCGACGTCGCTGATTCCGGCTGCTACGGCGCGCATTATCGGAGTTTTTTCGTGGTGATGGGCAGCGAGAAGACCCCGCTCATGCAGCGAAGAAAGATTTCACGCCGGGTACTCAGTGTCAAGCAATGGGCCCGCTGGCCTGGGGAAGCGCCACGGTCGGGTTGGGGCCAGTGGCCGGAAGTCCGGGCAAAACGCCTCAAATGGTCAGGATCTCTTTCTCTTTCTGCTGCACCGTCTGGTCGATCTGGTGCCCGGCCTCGGCCATGATCTCCTCGGCCTTTTTCTTGGCGCGCTCGACGTCGTCCTCGCTCGCGCCGCCGCCTTCCTTGATCTCGTTGAGCATGTCGAGCGCGTCGTGGCGCGACTTCCGGATGGCCACCTTGCACTCCTCACCCTGCTTCTTGGCGACCTTCACGAGGTCCTTGCGGCGCTCCTCGCTCAGCGCCGGGACGGGGACGCGGATGATGTCGCTGTCGACCATCGGGTTCAGATTGAGGTTACTTTCCCGGATCGCCTTCTCGACGGCCTGTACCTGAGACTTGTCCCAGGGCTTGACCGTCAGCATGCGCGGCTCCGGAACGTTGATCGTGGCCATTTGCGCCAGCGGCGTGGTCTGGCCGTAATAGTCCACGCGGATGCCGTCGAGCATGCCGGGGTGTGCGCGGCCCGTGCGCAGCTTGGCTAGCTCGCGCTTGAGGGCCTCTTTGGCGCTTTCAATGCCTGATTTCAGCTCAGCGAGGACGTCGTCGATCATGGCGCGATCCGTTGGTGAGAGGCGTGTGAGCGACTATTTCTCGTGGCTAGCGCGGGGCTTGTCAACGGGGACTTCGCTTGGGCTTGCGTCCGGCGTCGGCCCCGGCGTCGGGCACCGCTGCGTCAGCCGCCCCGGCGTCGGGCACGTTGCTCCAGAAATGCCGCTCGGCCTCGCGTAGCTTGCGCTCGTTTTCGGCTTCGATCACGGCCGCGGCCTTCTCCATGGCTGCGCGGGCCGTCTCGTCGGCCTCCTTGGTGCGCTTGAAGACGTAGAACCCGAGCACGCCCAGCATGGTCGCTGCCCCCATCAAGATGCCGGCCAGGAGCAGGCTGCGATGCGAGCTCCGCGGCCGGTCCTCGTCCAGCTCGATTTCCGCGGAGCTTTTCCTCAGCTCGTAGGCCACCTGCTCGCGCTGGCTCTGGTTCCAGCGCTCGAGCTCGGCCAGGGCGTTCCCCAGCTGCTCGGCGCTGGGGAATCGTTCGTGGAGATTACGCGCGCAGGCCTTGAGGAACCACGCGTCGAAGGCTTTGGGCAGATCGGGAGCCAGGCGGCTCGGGACGGGCATGGGCGCGCTGCACACCTTGAGCACGACGTCGCCGATGGCCTCGCCGTCGAACGGGACCTTGCCGGTGGCGGCGGCGAAAGCGCACGCGCCCAGCGACCAGATATCGGAGGCGGCGCTGACGGGCGCCGAGGCGGTCAAGCCTTCAGGGCTCATGTACAGCGGCGTGCCGAGCACCATGCCGGTCTTGGTCGTGGCAACACCACCGACGTTGTCGTCGTGCACCAGCTTGGCGATGCCGAAATCGAGGACCTTCACGCTGTAGCCGAACTTGGCGCCGGGATCCTTGGCGAGCAGGATGTTGTCGGGCTTGAGGTCGCGGTGCACGACACCGGCGGCGTGCGCACTCGCCAGCGCGCGAGCCACTTGCACCACCACCTCCACCACTTCTTCGAACGGCAGCCGGCCCCGCTTGCGGATCTCTTTGTCGAGTGTCTCGCCTTCGAGATACTCCATCACGATGAACGGGTTGTTGCTGTCGGTGACACCGTGATCGATCACCGCGACCGCGTGGCGGCTGCGAATTCGCGCAGCGGCTTTGGCCTCGGTCTCGAAACGACGCATGGCCTCGTCGCTGGCCGTGAGCTCCGGATGGATGAACTTCACCGCGACCGGGTGACCCAGGCTGGTGTGGCGCCCGAACCAGACCGAGCCCATGCCGCCGGAACCGAGCATTTTTTCCACCCGGTAGCGGCCGCCGACGAGCATGTCTTCGAAGTGCCAGGACGGGCTCGGGGGCATCAGTTCGCTCGTTGCCGAAGCTCTGGGGAAGGGTTCCCTCGATAAGTTAGCCTCGACATAGTATCAGAAGGCTTCGGCCCCGCCCAAGTCCGACATGCGCCTCCGCGTCGTCAGTTACAACATTCACAAGGGCATCGGCGGCCTCGATCGGCGCTACCGCATCGATCGAACGATCGCGGTGCTCGGTCGCGAAGTGCCCGACATCGCCCTGCTGCAAGAAGTCGCAGAGGACATGCCGCGCTCGGAGTTCCATGACCAGGCCGAGCTCCTCAGCGCTGCGCTCAACATGCCGCACGTCGCCTACGCACCGCAGCATCGTTTCAGCATCGGCGGCTACGGAAACGCGATTTTAAGCCGCTGGCCGGTCACGCACGTGCACCAGGTGGATCTCACCGTCGGCACGCGCAAGCAGCGCGGCGCCATCGTGGCGCGCACCAGGGTTCGCGTTGGCCGTCACACGCGCACCGTCGTGGTGTTCAATCTGCATCTCGGACTGGCCGATTCCGAACGTGGTTTACAGCTCGAGCGCTTCTTG
>DATLIL010001088.1:0-15352 GCA_035539475.1 Polyangiaceae bacterium | reverse complement strand
CTTCGGGGGCCGGCACCGGGACGCTCCGTGACGCCGGAGCCTTGAACAGCTCACCCTGCTCGAGCGCGGCCAGAAACGCCGGCGGCGGATTGGAGCGCGCGAGGGGCGGAGTCGACGTGGGCCGTGGCGGCGCCGCGCGAGAGGTCGGCGGCGTCAGGATGCGTTCGACCGACGGCGGCTCCTGAAGCGTGAAGCCCTGCAGATCGGGCAGCGCCGGCGCGGGCGGAACGGGCGCCGCGTACGGTGTGTTCTCCAGGATCGCCGCGGCGGCTTCCGGCGGCTGCGACTCGGACGGCACTGATTTCTTCGGCTTGGGCGGCGGCGCCAGCTTGCGCGATCCGGGCGGCCCCGAGAGCGAGGCAGAGGCCGGCGGCGACGACAGCGGCGGCGCGGGCGAAGAAGCGGCGGCTTCGACGATGGTCGGCGCGACGGGCGCGCTCACGGGAGGCACGGTCACAGGACGCGCGGGCACTGCCGACGCCGCTTGCACCGCGGACTCGGAGAGCGGCTCCACCGATCCTGGAGGCTCCGTCGCGGGACGCGGAGGCTCGGGCTGGGGCGGCGGTGCGGCCTGCGGCGACGACCAGCCCGCGTCCGGGGACTCCTCTTCTGTCTCGCTACCTTGCGCTGGCGGCGGGCTGCTCTTGGCCGGAGCGACGGAGCCGGCGTGCACCGTGGGAGCAAGAGCTTCGTCGCGTTCGTCGCTCATCGCGCCACCAGCAGGGATTCCCCGAGCATGACGGGACCAGAGCCGCGGGCGATGCTCACCCCGGGCTCGAGCAGCAGGACCACGGTGGATCCCAGATGGAAGATGCCGATCTCGCCGCCCTTGTCGACCGCGTGCCCCGGATTGAACTCGTGCAGCCCTTCGGGCACGTCCGGATGCGGCAGCACCGAAACGGTGATGCGACCGACGATCACTGCGCCGACCATGACCACGGTCACGCGCCCGAGACCCTTGGTCTCGATCACGATCGAGGCGCGCTGGTTCCTGACGAAGAGCTGCGGCACGTGCCGCTCGCCGATCGCGTTGACCGGAAAGAGATCGCCGGGCATGCCGCGCACCAGCGTGACTTCACCGTTCACGGGTGAATGCACGCGGTGGTAGTCGCGCGGCGCGAGGTAGATGACCGCGAAATCACCGCCGGTGTAGCGGGCGGCTTCTCGGGGATCGCCGACGAGCTCGCCCACCTCGTAGGGTTGGCCCTTCACGAAGAGCCTGGCCCCCGGGTCGACGCGGCCGACCGCCGAAATCACCCCATCGCAGGGACTGATCAAGGCGTCGTCGCTGAGCTGACGCGCACCCTCGCGAAGCGAGCGAGTGAAGAACGCGTCGAAGCTCTGGTAAGCGAACGGTTGCGGCTCGGCTTCGTGCATGTTCACGCGGTAGGCGCGCGCATAGGCGTGCGTCACCACTTTCGACACCAGGGGGTGTAGCGACTGATCACAAAGACGGCCCACGGCCCGGCTGATCCGGACCCGGGGCAGTGCGCGTAGAATCTGTGCGGCGGCGTACGTGCGGATGCCCACCAGAAAGCCTTTTAACTTCGCGGGATTTTAGCGTCTCATCGTAGTCATTAGACCGGCGGTCGGTCAATCACGGGATGCCTTCGAGACCTGCTCGCAGAGCGCGCGCTTTGGCTCGGCCGGGAGGGGGGTCACCGGAGCGTCATCCAGTGTGAAGTGCCCTTCGCAGGCGACGTCCTCCAGCAGCGGATGTAGGCCGAGGGCGTGCGTGAGTGCCTTCTTCGCGTCAGCCCCCTGACCGGCCTCCGCGCGGAAGCGCCCCTGGAGCGCGAGCCAGCCGGCGTTGGGCCCGCTAACTTCCGACTCAGCGCCAAGATTCCGCTCCGCCGCCGGCCGATCGCCCTGAGCGAGCTGGACCCTCGCCAGCCGCCAGCGCACGGCTGCCTCGGAACGGGACTGCGCCAGAGCGAGCTCGTACTCGCTAGCCGCTGCGGCAGCGTGGTCACGACCGGCCAGCAGATCGCCCAGGCGCACGCGCCTCGCCAGCTCTCGCGGATCGTCGACCTTTGGTTCCGGGTGGGTGACGGCGGGCGCGGTCTGGTTCGGGTCGGGTGGAACCGCCAGCGCCGTCTGCCAGCGCTCCTTCCATTGAACGAGGTCGTAGCCGGTCACGCTACGCAGCGCTCCGTCGGGTCCGCCGTCGTCACCGAAGCCCTTCAGATCGGCGAGCAACAGGCGAAAGCTCGGCTCGCCGCTCTCGCGCAGAAAGTAGCCCATGAAGCTCGTCACCTCGGCGAAGGCCGTTGATGCGGCTTCGGGCGTGGGCAGCATCGCGATCGATGGCCCGATCTTGTCGATACCGACGGAGCGCCCGCTGGCCATGGCGGTGCGAGCCGTGACGTCGGCCCAACGCGGCTCGTCGAACGGACGCGCATCGCGCCAGCGCGACTCCTCACGCTTGGCGATGCCCTCCTGCAGCCAGAGCGGCGCGTTGTCGCGCGACGCCCGCGACAGCATCAGGTGGGTGATCTCGTGCGCCAGCGTGTCTTGCCAGGGGTAACCGAGCTGAGCCGCGCGAGGTGAGAGCATGATCACCCGTCCCCAGCGCGCCACGGCCAGCGTGCCGGTGGTCTCGGCAGCCGTCACGGGCAGCCCGGAGACGGCCGCGAGCGAAAACAGATCGCGCACCAGATCGATGCGCAGGGGGCGCGGCAGGTCGACGCCGAGATCGCGACCGACGGCGTCACGCGCCGCCGCCGCCACCTCGAAGATGAACGGCGCGAGCACGCGATCGGCGTCGTCTTGCAACCTCAGCCAGATGCCGTGCTTTTCGTCCTGCAAGACGAGGCCCGCGACGGTGGCACGCGCGCAGCTCTGAGCCAGCTCGGAGAGCTGCAACGCCTCCTTGCTGTCGAGAAACTGCGGCACGTCGAGCATGGCGGCGGCCGCCTCGCACTCGCCCAGGTAAACGGCCAGACGCGCGCGTTCGAAGACGATGGCGGGCGAATCGGCATCCGCGCGATCGAGCAGACGCCGAGCGCGCTCGAGGTCGATCTCGGTGATGGCGTCGGACACCGTGCGGGCGACTCGACCGGGAGACGCCGAAGCCGGCGTGCTGGCAGCGGCCCAGCCGAGCAGGCTGAGCGCCAGTAGGCGTGTGATCTTCATTGCAGCAAGCCCTCCGCGTAACGCTGCACCGCCGGCGACAGTCTCTGGCCCTTGCCCTGGCCCAGCCCCTCGAGCACGCGCTTCCGGAATTCCTCGGCCGCCTTGCGATCGTCGGGGCGTGGCACGTCGGCGTCGGTGCGCATCTGCTTGCCGTTGACGTCGTCCTTGTTGCCGCGCTCTTCCTGACGGCCGCGATCGTCTTCTTGATCGAGCTGGCCACGATCCGACTGCTCCAGCAGGCGCTGCGCCTCGCGTTGAAGCTCGACGCCGCGCTCACCACGCCCTTCCTCCAGGGCACGGGCGGCCTCGCGCATGACGCTCTCCGCCCGCTCGAGCTGGTCGACCATGTCCTCGGGCAGGTTGGCGTCGCCGTGCGCTCCGCGGCCCGCGAGGTTGCCCGCGCGCCGCGCCAGGTCCTGTTCCTTCTGACCCGAGTTCCGGAGCGCGTCCCGCGCGCGCTCTTCCGCTTTCTGCCGCAGCTTGGCCAGCGCCTGCTCGGCCCAGGCGAGCTGCTCCGCGAGCTCGCGGCTGGCCCGGTCGAGCGCCGCTTCGTCGGGTAAGTTGGCCTCGGGGCTGCCCTGAGCCTTCTGCTTGGCTTCGTCGAGCAAGCTCCGCGCGCTGCGGCCACTCTCGACGCTGTCTTTGAGCATCAGCCGCTCGAGGCGCTGCGCCATGGCGCTGCCGTGCTCGCGCGCCAGACCGGCCGCGCTGCGCGCAGAGCCCGGCGGTCCGCCCGCGGGCGGCAGACCCTCGAGGCTCTCGCGCAGCTTGGCAGCGCGCTCCTCGGCCTCCTTCTTGAGCTCCTCGACCTCGGCAGAGTTCTCGGCCTCGTCGATGGCGCGCTCGACCTGCTCGAGCTCGGCGCGGTGCTCCTGGGCCAGGTTCTGGAGCTCCTGCGCCATCTGGTTGAAGCGTTGATCGGCCTGCGTCGGATCACCCTTGGGCTCCCCGCCGCGACCGCCGGCTCCCGACTCCACACCGCCGCGGGCAGCGGAGCTGAAAGACGGGTTCGGTCGGCGGAGACGCGCCGCGAGGTGCCGGGCCGCGAGCTCGGCGTGGACCAGACTGCCGCCCTGCTCGGCGCGCTTGACGCGCCGGATCTCACCCTGAGCCACGCTGCCAACGTCCTGCCCGAGCACGTCCAGCACAGAAAGCTGAGCCACGCCGCGCTCGAGCGCTCCGAGCGCCGCCTGATAACGGTTCAAGCCACGCCGCTGTTGCTCTGTTTCGCGGGCTTCCTTCAGACCCTCGGCGGCGTCCTCGGCCACGTCGCCGAGTCGTTTCGCGACGGTCTGGGCGTCCACCTGCGCTCGCATGCGCAGCGCGGCGTCCACTGCCAGAAGAACTTCCTCCACCTTGCCCCGCTCCGCGGCGGGTGTGAGACCACGGCGCCTGAGCGCGCGAGCCTGTCCGAGCAAGAACGTCTCCGCGCCAGCGTTCAGCCTGAGACCGGCGTAGCCACCTTGAGCCGCGGTCTCGAGCGCCTGGGCAGCCCGCTGCAAGCGCTCGCCCTCCTCCTTGCGGCGTTCGGCCTTTTGCGCGGCGTCCTTCGTCTCGGCGCTCTCGAGCAGGTACGCCAAAAGATCAGTGACCTGGTCACGCGCGGTAGCCAACGCCTTGTAACGGAGCGCCTCCGGCTCACCCACCGCCGGCGGCTGCAGAGTGATGGCCTCGCTACGTCCCCACTTGTTGCCGCCGAGCGCGTCGTTGTCGCGCGCTTCCACCGTCACCGTCACTGGCAGAAACATCCGTCTCAAGAACGGGTCGCGCGGGTCGAGTGCGTGCGCGCCACGCTCGAAACGAGACTGTCCGTCGAGCTTGCCGAGGACCCGACGCTCCTCGCGACCACCGGAACGCAGGACCAGATCGATCTGCCGCAGACCGTGGTCGTCCGAAACGTCGTATCTCAGCTCGAGGCGCTCGAGCTGAGCGAGCTCGAGAGTCTGCGGAGCGCCTTCCAGTGCCACCGTCGGCGCCTTGTCGACGACCGACGTCAGCGGAATGGCCTGACCCTGGTAGACCAGCACCTGGCCGAAGCGGGCCGCGACGCGCAGCTCGGCGTCGCGCTCGAGCGTCCAGCGGGCCACGACGCCACCCGCTGCGTCACTCGTGAAAGGGACCTCGCGCGCGCCGTCGGTGAGCAGGAGCGTGCGCCCCGAGCGCTCCGGCACGCCGCGAAAGACGACCACGCTGCCGCGCGGCTCGGCGCTGCTACTGCCGAGAAAAAGCGGGCGATCGCCGCTGCGCAGGTAGCTCGGGGGCTGAGCGGACGCGCTGACGGTGTGCAGCCACGACATAGTGAAGGGAGCGCGCCCGGCGTAGGCCAGGATCACGTTCCAGCCCTCGAGGACGCGGTAAGGCTCGACTGCCAGGACGACGAAAGCGCCGGCGCCGAGCAGCCAGGCCGCGAGCTTTCGTCCGCGCGCCGCGCGCCGCGCTCGAGCTGCCATGAGCTCCGGACTCACCCGAGCCACGACGCGGCCGGCGTGGAGCTCGGCGAGCTCGGTCGAGCCGTAGCTCTGGTCCTTGGTGGTCTGAACCGTGAGGCGTAGAGCGCGGAGCACTCTCGCCCCGAGCTCGGGGTCTGCAGGCACCACCAGCCGCCGGGTAACACCTTCCGGCGTGCTCAGGGCTCGCCGCTCCCACATGTTGCGCAGGAGAAATGCCGCGATCACTGCCAGCACCAGCACGCCCGCGAGCGCGCGACTCGGGAGCGTGCCGGCTCGCCCGACGTGCGCCGCCGCCACGAGCGTGGCGACAATGGTCACCCAGAACAGTGCGCGCAGCGCCGCACGCTGCAACCGGCGATGGTTTGTCGCGAGCTTCTCGAGCGCGCTGCGGGGTTCCACGGCACGAAGGTTAGCCCAAATTCGAGGATGACAAACGCGACGCGAGGGCGCATCCTTCGGTGCGTGGATGGTGGCCCCGAACGCCTGAAGAGAGTCGTCCTCGCCCTCCCCGAGCTGCCACTGCGCGTGGAGTGGCTCAGGGATTACCTGATCACGGGCAACTCGGGGCTACTCGCGCGCGAGCTCGACGCACTCTGTGAGGCGAGCGAAAGCTCCGATCTGGCCGCGCGCGAGGTCGTTCTCTCGCTGGTGATGCTGCTGGCCAAGCTCGGCGAACATCCCACCGTCGAGCGCCTGCGCGGCCACGCCGAAGAGCAGCACCTGCTCAGCCTGGCGCGGCTGTTGCGTCGCGCGCCGGCACGGCAGTCCGATTCACGCCCGCCGGAGGCGCTGCCCATTCCCGACTACGGCACCGGGCGGGAGCTCACCGTCGGTGAGCGCCGCAGCCTGGCTCGCGCTCCGTCGCGTAACTCGTTCGACAAGCTGCTCGCCGATCCCCACCCGCTGGTCATCCGCCAGCTACTGGAAAACCCGCGACTGACCGAGGACGACGTGGTGCGACTGGCCACGCGCCGCCCGGCTCGTAGCGAAACCATCTCGGCCATCGCGCAGTCACAGCGCTGGATGCGCCGTTCGCGGGTAAGGCTCGCAATCCTGCTCAACCCGGGCTCGCCGCCTGCGCTGGCCGTACCGCTGCTGGCCGTTTGCACGCGCAGCGAGCTGATCGAGGTCGTTCACGCGGCGGACTCGAACCTGGTCCTGCGGGCCACAGCGCTGGAGTTGCTCGAGCGTCGTCCCCCGCTGGCCGAGCCCGACAGCGCCGACTCGGTCGTCCTCCAGTAGCTCGGGCTGAAGCTCAGCCCTCTTCTTCTTCTTCGATCTCCCAGCGCAACATCGCCCCGACGGTGACGCGCATGGCGCACTCTTCACACAGCGGCGGCTCTTCGTAGCGAACCTCTTCCCCACGGGTCCAGACGTACAGCCCCGAACCGCCGGGCTCGCCTTCGAAGAACAGCCCACAGCAGTCGCAGTCATAGCCGCTCGTCGGTCGGCGCGTAGCGTGCAGCTCCGTGCTGACTTCCTGTTCGAGCTCCGCACCCAAAGCTTCACGCGATACGGCCATATCCGCGCATTATACCTCAGGCGCCCGTTTTCTTTGGGTAGATGAAAACGCCTTCCGGATGGGGTCTATTCCCCGCGGCGGCCCGTGACGCACGGCTGTTCGCGGCGCGTCAAATCCCGATCCAGGACGGGCCGGGCCCCTTCTATTCGGCGGCGGCCGCGTTCTCACCGCCCTGGCGCGGTCCGTCCAGGAGCCCGCAGGCGGCTGCCAGGACCTCCACCACGTCCAGGTTCTTGATGGTGTCTTCCTTGTTGTGAGCCTTCACGCCGTCCTTGAGCATCGTCATGCAGAAGGGGCAGGCGCTGGCGATGGTCTCGGCCCCCGTCTCGAGCAGCTGCTTGGTGCGGGCCACGTTCACGCGGTCGTTGTTCTGCTCTTCCATGAACATTTGCGTGCCACCGGCACCGCAGCACAGACCGCGCTTCTTGTTCCAGTGCGCGACCTCGACCAGCTCCACGCCCTCGATCCGACGCAGGATCTCGCGTGGCGACTCGTAGATGTCGTTGTAGCGACCGAGGTAACACGAGTCGTGATACGCGATCCGGGCGCGAACCGGCTGGGACGGGACGAGCTTCTTCTGCGCCAGTAGGCCGAGCAGGAAGTCGGTGCTGTGCACGACCGCGTACTTGCCGCCGAAGTCCGGGTACTCGTTGGCGATGGTGTTGAAACAGTGCGGGCAGGTCGTGATGATCTCTTTGATGCCGCCCTGTTCCTTGTAGCCGTTCAGGGTCGCGACGTTGGCTTCGGCCAGCATGCTGTACAGGTACTCGTTGCCGGCGCGACGCGCGGGGTCACCGGTGCATGACTCTTCCTCGGCCAGGATCGCGAAGTCGACGCCGGCCGCCTGCAGCAGCTTCACCGTGGCGCGCGCGATCTTCTTGGCGCGATCGTCGTAGCTGGCAGCGCAGCCGACCCAGAACAGGACCTCGGCCGTGGGTTTGTCGGCGAAGCGCTGGATGTCGAGCCCCTCACTCCAGGCGCTGCGATCTACCCGGGCCAGATTCCATGGGTTGCCGTTGCCCTCCATGCCCTCGCACGGCTTGGCGAGCTCGGACGGAAATTCGCCCTTCATCGTCACCAGATGCCGGCGCATCTGCACGATCTTGTCGACGTAGGTGATGTTCACCGGGCACTGCTCCTCGCAGGCGCGGCAAGTAGTGCACGCCCACAGCACCTCGGGCTTGATCACGTGCGGCACGAGCTCGCCGGGATCGGGCTGGCCCTCCTTCTTCGGGCCCGTCAGCACGCTCTCGTTCTTGTAGAGATGATCGCGCAGCGCCAGCGTCAGGTGCTTGGGGCTGAGCAGCTTGCCGGTCTTGGTGGCGGGGCAGTTGTCGGAGCAGCGTCCGCACTCGGTGCAGGTGTAGAAGTCGAGGTAGTCCTTCCAGGGGAAGTGTTCGATGCGCGCGTAGCCGATGCGCGCCCGCGAGACGTCCTCGTTCTCGCTGGCCTTTTCCACGGCGGTCATCAGAGCTTCGGTCGACGGCGCCAGCGGGCGCAGCCGGCCGCGCGGGGTGAGATCACCGAGCAGGACGTTGGGCACCGCCGTGATGATGTGGAAGTGCTTGGTGTAGGGCAGGATGTTGAGGAAAATCAGCACCAGCGACGAGTGCAGCCAGAAGCCGAGGTGAGCGAGCACCACGAGCGTGCTCGTGCCCAGCGACGCGAGCAGGATCGACATCACGGAACCGCCCGGTTCCGCGCCGATGAAACCGACTTCGCCGAGCGGCGGCCCTAGTGGCGCGATCACCGTCGCAGCGCGTGCGCACCAGGCGTCGCCCGGCGCCGCGCACTCGGCCGCAAAACGCTCACGCAGCGCCAGCGACGCGCCGTCGTAGGTGAGATCCGCGAGCATCATCGTGGCGATGATGCCGAGGATGACGAGCCCCTCCCCGCTCAGGGTCATGCGCCGCTGGGGACGCACCACGCGGTAGTAGACGAAGACGGCCACGCCGCTCAGCACCAGCAGCGCGAACACGTCCTTCGAGAAGTTGTAGATCGTGCCGAGCGGCAACCCGAGCACCGGCTCCGGCCCGAGCACGAAGAGGTTGAAGCTCGGGTCGAAGCCTCGGCCCCACAGCACCAGCGTGCGCAGCAGCAGCACCACGAAGCCCATGAAGATGAGCTGGTGCGCCGCCCCCGCCAGCCAGTAGTAGCGCATCTTTTTCTGGACCAGCGCGAAGTTCCAGACGTTCTTGAGGCGCTGCTTCAGGCGATCGAAGCGGCTCTCCCAGGTCTCGGTGCCGGTGCGCAGCAGCAGATAACGCCGACGCGCACTGAAGGCGAAAGCGCCGACCAGGCCAACGATCACCAGCGCCATCAGGTACGGATTCATGCGGCTCCTGCGGATACTACTCGCAAAACCGCGAGCCGGAGCCACAAGCGGAGATCCGCGGCGGGCCCGTCAAATCACGCGAGGCCGGATAGCCGCAGCCAGACCAGAAGCGCGACCCAGAGCAACACCAGCAGCGCGACCACGGGCACCACCCGGGACCGCCTGGGCGCTACCGGCGCCAGCGAGCGCCGCGCCGGTACGGGCGCGATCACCACCGCGGGTGGCTTTTCCAGGAGCCGCACGTTGGCGTCCGGCTCCGCAGCCACGACCACGCCGAGCAGCAGGTTGCCGCGCGGCAAATCGTCACCGGCCGCGGGTAAGCCTCCGAGCTCGGGGATGCGGATCACCACCGGCCGGGAGTCGGTTGCGCTGTCGGGGCCACGCTGGGGCAAGCGCACCTCGACGATTTCCGCGGGCTCGCCTCGACCTCGCACGGTGAGGGCGCCCGAACGCTCGCAGGTATCGCAGCCGCCGCCGTCGCAGGCCGCGCAGCGCAGGTGCCGCGGCAGCTCAATCTCGATCAGCAGCCCCTCGTGGAGCCAGTCGCTCGGTACCCGCACGCGATGGGATACGTCCGGACCTCTCGGCGCGTCGTGCCCGCCGGTTACTCGACCGAGGACTTGTCCCATCGTCGCCCGAGAGCGTACGCGACTTCCCCCAGTCCTGGAAGCGCGCTCGGGCCTGGAGGCGTTCGAAACGGGCAAAATCGCGGTCCTCCCAGCGCCGCGGGCCCTTGCACGCCTGGCAAAGTCGCCGTACAGCACTCCGTCCGCGAACGCGGGTAAGGAGCGATCGGCTTGGAGCACCTCCTCAGTTTCTGGAACATCATCACCCATCTCAACGTGCACCTCGCAGAGTGGGCGCGCTGGATGGGCCCCTGGCTCTACGTGGCGCTCTTCGTCGTCGTCTTCTGCGAGACGGGCCTGGTAGTGACGCCCTTCCTGCCCGGCGACTCGCTGCTCTTCGCCATCGGCGCGCTGTGCGCCGTCGAGGGCTCGCCGATCACCTTGGTCGCCATCGTACCGCTCTTGATCGTGGCCGCCATCCTGGGCGACGCCACCAACTACTTCATCGGAGCGCGGTTAGGACCAAAGGTCTTCCGCAGCGAGGGTTCGCTGCTGTTCAACAAGAAGCACCTCGTCCGCACGCAGGAGTTCTACGAGAAGTACGGCGGCAAGACGATCATCATCGCACGCTTCGTCCCCATCATCCGCACCTTCGCGCCGTTCGTCGCCGGCATCGGCCAGATGCGCTACTCGCGTTTCGCCGCCTTCAACGTGATCGGCGGCGTGGCCTGGGTCGCCATCTTCGCACCGCTCGGGTTCTGGTTCGGCAATCAGCCGTACATCCAGAAGAACTTCCACTACGTCATCTTCGCGATCATCATCCTCAGCGTCATGCCGGCGGTGATCGAGATCCTGCGCGAGTGGCGCAAGAAGAAGACGGCGGAAGTGGCCGTCACTCCGTCGCAGAGCTGAGCGGCGCGAAGCGGCGCTCGAGGACTACGTCGACTTGTTCTCGGGCAGCTGCTTCTGGTCCGCGTCCTTCTTGTCGTCGTCCTCGTCGGTGTTGAGGCCCTTCTTGAAGGAGCGAATGCCTTCGCCCAGGCCTTTGCCGACGCCTGCCAGCCGCCCCGGCCCAAAGATGAGCAGGACGATGACGAGAACGATGATCCAGTGAATCGGACTGAGGGAACCCATCTAGCTGCCTCCTGGCGCGGACTGCCGGCCCGGAACTGAACCCACCATAGCATCAAAAAAGGGCGGTGGGCCTTTCGCGCTGCGTCACGGTCTCGTGTCCGAGGCCTCGAGGCTCGAACCTACAGGCGCAGCGATAATTCCCGTTCGGCCTCCGGGCGTTCCAAAACGAGCTCGGCCGCGTACGTCTTGGGGCCGAGCCGGGCGCCGAAACGCACGGGAATGGGCGTGGTCTCGCCGCCCAGCGACTCCAGGCGGACCTTGATCGAGTAGGTCCCGCGCGTCGGCTCGCCGCTCTCCAGGAAGACATTTTCAGTGTTCTTGCCGCGGCACTCGCCGCCGCGCCCCGGGCAGTCGCGCTCCTTGAGCAGGCCGCTCTCGGCGGGCCGCCCCACCTCCACGAGCTCGCCGTTCGGGTCGGTCACGCGCAGGTCGATGTCGGCGCCTGGCTTGTCCCAGGCGATCACGAACTGCACGAGGCCGAGGCGCTCGTCACAACCCTCGTCGATGACGCCGTTGCAGTTGTCGTCGAGGGCGTTCTCACAGGTCTCGGGCCCGGCCGGGGTGCAGGCGTCGAGCGGGCTCAAGAGCTCGACGCTGGCGCTCTTACCCTCGCCTGCCGCCGCGTGCACCGGCGACCGCGACGAACCACAGCCGAGCAGCCAGCAAAGACTGAGCAGAATTTTGTATTTTGCGGAGTGCCTCCGCATGGGTACTTGGCCTTCCACGCATCCCGACGGATAGCCGCGCCTGTCCGGTCAGGTTCTCGTGACTCGGGTCTCCGATCTCGATCGAGATCTGCTCCAGCCAAGACCCCTCGGCTGTTTCCAGCGAGGCCCGCTGACGCGGGCCTCGCCTCTCGCGGGCCAGCTCGTGGCTACCTTCACTTCTTTTCGTCGGGGACGACCACTCCGACGACGACCTTGGGGTTCATCAGCTCGAAGTAAGCCTCGCGCGCGAGCTCGCCGGACTTGCCCTGCTCGCCGCGCAGCGCCAGCAGCACGCCCTGCTCCTTCATGAACTTCAGCGCGCGAATCGAGCCGTCTCGCTTCGCCTCGTCCTGACCCTTGGCCATCTGCCACAGCCGGTAGCGCAACACCGTGCGCGTGAAGGAGTGCGGGCCGTTGTCGAACACGAGGTTGTCGAACTGCTTCATCAGCAGCACCTTCGCCCACTCCTGGGGAGTGGCGTGGAGGGTGACGTGGCTGATGGCCTCGGCGTTGTCGACGTACTTGAAGAGCAGGCCGCTCTCCAGATCCTCGGTCGACCAGTAGCCGAAGCTCTTGTACCAGAGCTCACCCAGGAGCTCGAGCGCCGCCTTGGGCTTGTCCGCGTAGGCCGCCACCGCGCGCGCCGCCGTCTCGGTCGAACCGCCCAGGATCAGCGCCAGCGCCGCGTCGTCCATCAGCGCCTCGTTCTTCATCAGCTCGAAGAGCTGCGTCTCGACCGCCTGATCGAAGCCGCCCTTGGCGATGGCGCGAGCCACCTGGTGCCGGGTCTCGAGCATCGACTCGGGCGTCATCAGCGACATCAGCGCGGAGGCGGTGCCCGGAACCGGACGCTGGATCAGGGTCTCCAGCAGACAGGCGCGGCGCACCTGGTCCGGTTTCTCGTTGCCGGAGTACTGCTGGATCTTCTTGGCGACCTCGAGGAAGTCTTCCTTTTCGGCCACCCAGGCCAGCGCCGAGCACGCCTGCATGCGCGACTGCTCGTTGTTCTTCGGCTCCTCGATGTACGCGAGCAGCGGCTTAAACGACTTGTGGTCACGCCACTGCGACAGGCCGTCGGCCGCGCCCACGCCGAGCGCGCGCAGCGTCATGCCCAGGATGGCGACGCCGCCGACCATCAGGCCGTCCATGGTCACGTCGAGCTCCTTGGGACGAGCGGTCAGCGCCTTCTCCAGCACGCTGTACGAGCGCTCGTCCTTCATCCAGCCGACGTAGCGCATGGCGCTCTGCGCGATCACCCACTCCTCGGGCATGGGCGGCTGCTGGCCTTCCTTGGGCAGCGGCGAGTTGGGGTTGGCCCACTTGCGCAGCTGGTCCAATTCCTTGGTCGACTCCATGGCGGCCAGCGCGCGCAGGCCGTTGGCGTGCGGCGACGGCATCTCGTGGATCCAGAAGCTGACCGCGTCCTCGGACTGCTCCGCGATCAGCGAGCGCTTGTCCGGGTGCAGCACCGACAGATCCGCGATCATGCGCGAGGCGATCACGCGCTCGTTGTCGTCGCGCTTGAGCCCCATCTCCCAGTCGTTCTGGTCGCTGTAGATCTTCAGCGGGTCCATGCGCAGGCGCTTGGCCAGCGTCGGCACCGCGCGCACGTCGCCGATCGCGGCCAGGGCGATCGCGGCGCGCGTCTGGAAGTGAATATGCGGCTTGCTCTCGATGAAGTTGTAGAGCGCGTCGGCGCCGCTGGGGTCGTTCAGGCCCTTGGTCGGGTCACTGACGTCATGGATCATGTCCATGATCTGCTTCTTGTAGTACCAGGCGCCCTTCTCGTCGTCCTGAGGCGCGGCCGAGATCGCGAGCACGAGACCCTCGGTGCCGATGCCGTCGCGCAGCGCTTCGAAGTACTTGGTGCGCGTGTCCTTGTCGGCCGTCTTCAGGGCTTCGATCAGCGGATCGCGCGCGCGCTTCTCGCCGATCTTGCCGAGACCCGGCGCGGCCTGACGCGCGACCTCGCCGTCCTTGTCCTGGACCAGCTTGATCAGCGTGTCCGTCCACTTCGGCTCGGCGTTGTTGCTGAGCACGGTGGCCACGAGCTGGCGCACCGCCGCGCTCTCGTCTGCGGCCATGCTGGCCAGCTTGTCCAAGCTGACGAGCGCGACGATCTTGAGGGGATCGAAGGCGACGCCGCCGCCGAGACGCTGCACCTTGGAGAGGTGACCGGCGCGGTAGAGCACCATCACGTCGTCGAAGGCGCGCGAATCGCCCAGCACGACGAGTGCCCACGCCACCTGCGGCTTGGCGCCGGGGCCCGCGGTCTTGAGCGCGGCGAGCAGCGCGTCCTTGGCCGGCTCGCCCTGCGGGCGCCCGTACTCGGCGAGCGCCTGTGCGGCCATGCCCTGGACCGGCTCTGACGGCGAGGCCAGCGCTGCCGCTGCCAGCGCCACGCCATCGGGGTCCTTGGCCCACGCCAGCTGCTTCAGCGCCTCCGCTTTCAGCTCGTCACTGGACTCACCGGCGGCGTACTTGCGCCAGTCACCGACCTGCTCCGCCTTGGGCTTGACGAAGATGCCCTTCTTGATGACCTCGGCCTGCTCCACGGTCAGGCGCTCGGCGTCCTTCTTCATGCCGAACATGAGGAAGCCGACGAACCCGAGGACCGCGACCACGCCGACGGCGATCACCGCGGGGTTGAAGCGCCCTTTCTTGAAATCTCCGTCGCCCCCGCCAAAGCCTCCTCCGGCCGGGACGCCGGAGCTCGGCATGCCCGGAAGGTCGTCGTCCGCCGGGAACTTGGCGGCATAGATGACGGGGGGCGGATTCTGTTTCGGTGCGATATTCGACACGTTGGGTTCGAGCATGAGTCCTCCCGCTGACCGCGGACGTGACGGAGCTTCCTAGGAAATTGGCTGGCCCCGAAAAAAAAGCTGGCAGCGACCTTAACCCAGTCCTTGAGGGGCGGGGAGGGCTCACTTACGCCGTCGCTAGATTTCAAAGTCCCGCGCTGAGATCCGCCAGCATGGGAATATTCCACCGTGAATACCTCTGACCTCCGGCTGCCAGTTCGCTGGCGAATCTTGTAGGGTGCCCGCGTGCACCTGGCTGCCAGGCGAAGTCCGCTCACGCGTGCGCTCGCCATAGCGGCGGCGACCACGGCCCTCGTCACGGTGCTCTCTTACGCTTTGCCGGCCGACTACTCCGGTACCGGAGTGGGACTCGCTTTCGTCGCGGTCACGTACGTCCTCGTGCTGCGCGACGACGACGACATCAAGGTGCGGCACCACGGACTGTCGCTCGGGGGGCTGCTCGAGTGGGGTCCACTCGACTACCGCCGCCTACTCCGTGACGGGGCGCGTGCGCTCGGCTGGGCGCTCCTCACCGCCTGCGTATTCTTTCCCCCCTTCTGGCTCGGCTTCGTCTTTTGGTGGCATCCGACCGCCTCCTTCGCGCTGCCGTCGTTCGACGGCTTTGCCACGCGAGCGGCCAACGAGCTCCTCATGATCGCTCTGCCCGAGGAGGCCTTCTACCGGGCCTACCTGCTGACGGCG
>DATLIL010001087.1:0-16514 GCA_035539475.1 Polyangiaceae bacterium | reverse complement strand
GCGCGGCACCGCGCCAGCGACGCCTTCCGCCAGAGCCGTTTCCACGACGAGGCCAAGAAGACCCTCGAGGCGCGCGGCGAGCCAGCGCGTGGCCGCGTGCTCGGCCAGCAGGTGCAGAAGGTAAAGCGCAAGTTCATCGAGGCCCAGCTGTCCGAGATGGGCATGGAACGCGCGCAGTTCTGGGGCTTCCCCAACACGTACACGTACACCAAGGCGATCGGCGAGCAGATCGCGGCGCGCTCGGGGCTGAAGTACACGATCGTCCGGCCGGCGATCGTCGAGAGCACGCTCTCCTTCCCGTTCCCCGGCTGGAACGAGGGCATCAACACCAGCGCGCCCCTGATCTTCATTCTGCGCCAGGGCGGCCTGCAGATCCCGGGCTCCGACAACTACCTCGACGTCATCCCCTGCGACATGGTCGCGGCCGGCCTGACGCTCGCGCTCGGCGAGCTGCTCGACGGCACGGCCAAGCCCGTTTACCAGCTCGGCTCCAGCGACACGAACCCGTGCACGATGCGGCGCTTCTTCGAGCTCACGGGCTTGTACAAGCGCAAGTACTACCAGCGCACGGGCAAGGGCGGGCCGGTGTTCGGCTACCTGCAGCAGCACTTCGAAGGAGCGATGCTCGATCGCTCGCAGTTCGAAGGCTACGGGCCGCTGAAGATCGCCGAGAAGAGCAGCAAGGTCGCCGACTTCCTGGGCAAGCTCGCGCAGGGGCCGGCGCGCCCGTTGCTCGGGCCCGCGGCCAGCGCGATCAAGAGCTTCTCGGAGCAGCAGCGCAAGGTCGGCGCGGTGCTCGAAGTGTTCGTGCCGTTCACGGTCGACTTTCACTACGTGTTCCGCACCGATCACGTGCGCGCCGCCAACGCGCGCCTGAGCGACGCCGAACGGCAGCGCATCGGCTGGGCCCCGGACGCGATCGACTGGCGGCACTGGTTCTTCGACGTGCACATGCCGGCGCTCGAGCGCTTCGTCTTTCCGCAGATCGAGGAGCGGCTCCGCCGTCCGAAGCCCGCCCCGGCGCGCCACGAGACGCTCACGGCGCTGCTCGACGAGATGGCGACGCGCTACGACCTCGGCGTCGCGTTGCAGCGCGCCGAGCAGGATGGCCTGACGCGGCTCTCCTACCGCGAGCTCCAGGGGCGAGCGCTGGCCTGCGCGGCGCGCCTGCGCGATCACGGCGTGGGGCCCGGCTCGCGCGTCATGCTCTGCGGCCAGAACCATCCGGCCTGGCCGATCGCCTTCTTCGGCATCCTCTACGCCGGAGCCACGGTCGTCCCGCTCGATTCCAACATCGAGGCGGACATCGCCGATAACCTCGCCATCGCCTCGTCGGCCTTGGTCTTGCTCGCCGACCGCCACGTACGCTCGCGTATCGGCGCGCGTCTGGTCGAACGCTTGCCCATCGTCGATCTGCACGAGATCGCCGAGGCGGGCGAGCCGGGCGAGGCTCACGTCAACTCCAGCGAGGACGTGGCCGCGCTGATCTACACCAGCGGCACCACCGGCAGGCCCAAGGGCGTGCAGCTGTCGCACGAGAACCTGACCTCGCTGGCCGCCGCGCTGGCGCCGCTGTTCCCGCTCGAGAAGGGTGACCGTGTGCTCAGCGTACTGCCGCTGCACCACACCTTCGAGCTCACCTGCGGGCTCTTGCTGCCGCTGTCGCGCGGCGCGCGCATCGTCTACCTGGACGAGCTCAACGCCGAGCGCCTCGAGTTCGGGCTCAAGGAAGGCCGCATCACCGGCCTGATCGGTGTGCCGGCGCTGTGGGAGATGCTCGAGCGGCGCATGATGACGCGCGTCGCCGAGCGCGGTCAGCTCTTCTCGCACGTCTTCGATTTCGCCGTGGAGCTCAACCGCTCGCTCGGCAAGTCGTTCGGCGTCGACGCCGGCAAGCTCCTGTTCGGCCCGGTGCACGAGGGGCTCGGCGGCCACCTGCGCTACCTGGTGAGCGGCGGAGCGGCCCTGCCGGAGCGCACGCATCACCTGTTCGCAGGCGTCGGTCTGCACCTGGCCGAGGGCTACGGCTTGACCGAAGCGTCACCGGTGCTGACGGTGGCGAGCGCGGGCCCGAAGTCGCGCTCTGGCCACGTCGGCAAGCCCATCCCCGGTGTCGAGGTGCGCATCGAGGCACCCAACGCCGAGGGCGTCGGCGAGGTGATCGCGCGCGGCCCCAACGTCATGCTCGGCTACGCCGACGACGAGGAAGCCACCAAGGCCGTGATCGGCTCCGACGGCTGGCTGCGCACCGGCGATCTCGGCAAGCTCGACCACCGCGGCCACCTCACCATCGTCGGCCGCGCCAAGGACGTGATCGTCGCGTCCAACGGCGAGAACGTCTATCCCGACGACGTGGAGGCCCGGCTCGGTAAGGTGGAGCACGTGGCCGAGCTCACCGTCGTGGGCGTGAAGGACGGCCGCGGCGGCGAGCGCGTCGCCTGCGTTGCCGTACCCGAGGACGACAGCAGCGTGAGCCGCTCCGAGCGCCACGCGCGCGCGCAAAAGTCGCTCGATCTGGCGCTGTCCGCGCTGCCGAACGCGATGCGTCCTGCCCTGACGCAGCTGATGGACACCCCCCTGCCGCGCACGACCACGCGCAAGGTCAAGCGCAACGAGCTCGTGGCCAAGCTGCAGCAGCGGCTCGAGGCCAAAGAGGCGCCGGCTTCGGGCGACAACACGCGCAGCCTGGTGCGCGCCGCCGTCGGCACCATCGCCCGGCGCGACCCCGCGACGCTGCATCCGGGCATGAGCCTGCGCGGCGATCTCGGCTTCGACTCGCTGATGCTGCTCGAGCTCCTGGTGGCGCTCGAGAATCAGGTCGGCAAGACCGTGGACGCCGATCGACTCAACGCGGCCGTCACCATCGCGGACGCCGAGGCCATCTTGCGCGATCTCGGCGAGAAGCCCCGCGCCATCACCACCGCCAGCATCGAGCGCGAAGAGGATCGGCCGATCGAGCTGCCGCCGGCCCTGCGCGAGGCGGCGATGCACTGGATGGGCCGCGCCCAGGCCGGCTTCTACGACAAGGTGCTGCGCACGCGGGTGTCGGGCCGCGCGTTCTTGCCGCACAACCGCAACGTGATCGTGGCCGCCAATCACGCCAGCCACCTCGACATGGGCCTGGTGAAGTACGCGCTCGGCAGCTACGGCGAGGGCATCGTCTCGCTGGCGGCGCAGGACTACTTCTTCGAGGGCAACCGCTTCCGTAAAGCGTACTTCGAGAACTTCACCAACCTCGTGCCGATGTCGCGCAACGGCTCGCTGCGCGGCGCGCTCCGTCGTGCCGGGGAGCTGCTCGACGAGGGCAAGACGCTGCTCATCTTTCCGGAGGGCACGCGCAGCCCCAACGGCTCGATCCAGGAGTTCAAGTCCGCCGTCGGGCACCTGGCACTGCACCACCAGACCGACATCTTGCCGGTCTGGCTGGGCGGCACGTATCAGGCGCTGCCCAAGGGCGGCAAGCTGATCCAGAACCGCGATGTGCAGGCCCGCATCGGCCCCGTGCTCGAGGTGAAGGAGCTCCGGCGCCTCACCGCCGGCATGACCGGCGCCGACGCGGCGCGCACCGTGGCTCGGCTCAGCGAGCAGGCCGTGCGCGCCCTCTCGCGTGGCGAGGTGTTCGACATCAGTCGTCTGGACGTCGAGGGGGCGGCCAGCGTCGTGGAAGAGGAGAAGCCGACGCTCGCTCCCATCTTCCGCGAGCTCGAGACGCGCTTCCGCGCCGGCAGCGTCGAGCAGCCGATCAGCTACTACTTCTCGCTCGGCGAGGAGCGCTGGTCGGTGCGTGTCGACAAGGAGTCATGCGAGGTGCGCGAGGGCAAGATCAACCCCGCCGACTGCGTGCTGAAGACGTCGCCCGACATCTTCACGCGTATCGTGCGCGAGGCCTACGTGCCGTCGCCAGCGGAGTTCATGGCCGGCACCGTGAAGAGCAACAACATCCAGCTTCTGGTGACCTTCCAGAAGGTGTTCCAGCTGCAGGGACAAGACCAGTGACCAGTAACGGCAACGGCAAGGGCCACCACGCGGTCAGGCGCTTCTGGGTCGGCGGAGCCAGCGGCTTTCTCGGCTCGCACCTGGCGCGCGCTCTCTCGCAGCGGGGCGACCAGGTGCTGGCGGTCTCGCGCAGCGGCGGACAGGTTGGCGGCATCACGGTGTCGCCGCTCGACGTGCTCGACGAGGCTGCGGTGGCCGAAAGCGCGGCTGGTTGCGACGGCGCCTTCCTCTGCACCGGCAAGGTCACGCGCGATCGCGACGCCTCGGAGGAGCTCTACCAGCTGCACGTGCTCGGCACGCGCTCGGCCCTGCGCGGCTTGCGCGCCGCCGGCGTGCGCCGCGTCGTCGTGGCCAGCACCAGCGGCACACTGGCGGTGAGCGGCGACGAGAATCGCGTCGCCGACGAGGGTTGCCGCGCCCCGCTCGAGGTCATCGCCCGCTGGCCCTACTACCGCACCAAGGTCTACGGTGAGCGCGAGGCGCTCGAGCACAATCATCCGCCCGACTTCGAGGTGGTGATCGTCAACCCGAGCCTGCTGCTCGGCCCTGGCGATACGCGCGAGTCGTCGACCAAGGACGTGCGCAAGTTCCTCGAAGGCACGCTGCCGGCCATCCCCGCTGGCGGTATCGCCTACGTCGACGTGCGCGACGCTGCCGAGGGCATGCTGCTCGCCTTCGACAAGGGCCGTCCCGGTGAGCGCTACATCCTGAACGCGCACAACGTCACGCTGGCGGGCTTCTTCCAGCGCCTCGAGCGCGTGAGCGGTGTGCGCGCCCCGCGGCTGCGCATGCCCGGCTCGCGTCCGGTCGCCATCGGCCTGGGCAAGCTCTTCAGCAAGGCCGTCGAGGCGATCGGGGGAGAGTCCCCGGTCGACGACGTGAGCCTCGAGATGTCGCAGTACTACTGGTACTGCGACTCGGCCAAGGCGGAGCGCGAGCTCGGCTTCCGGCCCCGCGACCCAGGACAAACACTGCTCGACACCGTCGATGATCTGGTGGCGCGCAAGGTCGTGTTCCCGCGGCGAACCGCAGCAATTTGAGCCGCAGCGGGCACAGATGTTAGGCTGCCGGCCTCGTCGAAAGAGAGGCTAAGCCATGCGGAATTTGAAGCGCTTGCTGGTTCTCGTTGCGTTCACCACTGCCATCGGGGTCGCGAGCTTCGCGGTCGAAGAAGAGGTCAACGCGCAGACCGCCGGAAGCGCGGGTTCCGGGCCGAGCCCGAGCGCCGGAACGAGCCCCGGCGGCTCGACCAGTGCGCCGACGGCTGGCAGTGGCACCACGACCACGTCCTCGACCGAAGAGAAGAAGGACAGCGGCGGCTGCAGCGTTGCGGCTCCCGCTTCCGACGCCGGCCTCGGCGCTCTCGTTGGTCTGGCGCTCGGTGTCGCGCTCTGGCGCCGCCGCAAAGACGCCTGATCGCCTACAGCGGCCGGCCGAAGAACAAGACGTAGCCGTCGGGGTCGCGCACCTCGAAGCCACGTAGCTGGTCGTCCCTGTTCTCGAGCGGCGCGTGGAGCTCGACGCCACGCGCCGCGAGCTCGGACGCGAGACCGTCCGGATCGGGCGCGTGGAAGTAGGCGTCCCATGCTGCCGACGGATGCCGCGTGGCATTGGGCTGTGGCAGGATCTCCGGCGCGATCGCCTTCAGCATGAGCTGAGCGCCGTCACGAACCACGATCGCGAAGAAGGGGTCGTCCTCGGAGTTCAGGTAGGTCAGCTCGAAGCCGAGCTGGTCTCGATAAAACGCGATCGTCGGACGCACGTCGCGCACGATGAAGAACGGCGAGACGAAGGTCAGCTTCGGCTGGTTCGCGGGGTCGGTCATGGGGCCTCGTGAAGTGCGACAGGCATTGTCGTCGACGGCGTGTTCCCAAACAAACCAAGAAAACTAGCGGTTACGCCTGGCGGCCTCGGCGAGCCTTCGTTTCCACTGCTCCGGCGCCTCGAGCCTTTCGAGCGCCAGCATCCCATGCTCCCAGGTGCACTCGACACCTCCACTTCCGTCGTCGGGTTGTCGTTCCAGCGCTGCGCGCAGGTAGGGGATGGACGAGGCATCGCCGTGCTCCAGCAGAATGCCGAAAGCGTCATGAGGATCTCCCAGCACGAACGCGAGGGCCTGGTGCGCGGTCTCGCGCTTCTCGTCGGGCGTCGCGCGCATGTGCCACTCGAGGTCCTGCAGTCGCCGGTACGCCGCGAACGAGCCGTACTGCAGTGCCGACAGCGTCCCGGCGCCGAACAGCACGACCAGAAGCACGGCAATCACGACGCGCTTTCGAAATGTGAGCATCGAGATTCGTTCGCTTGCACGGACCGCGCCAGGGCATTTGTTGCGATCAACGAAGCGTGCAGCGTCAAGGCGTCGCTCGGATCAACCCACAGCCGACAATCTGGCAGTGTCTTCAACACCCGTGCTCGTAGTACTCGATCGCGCTCAACAGCCAGGCTCCGTCCTGTCTGGAAAAGATGATGCGGTACCAATCGGACATTTCCACGACGAGCTCTGTCGCACTTGGCGGTATGAGCTTCGAGCCAGAGTACTGCGGGTAGGCTTTCGAGTAGATGAAGCCGAGGTGCGCGAGCGTTTCGTAGATGCTCCCGTGTCTTGCGGCGATCTCGCGCAAAACCGCGGGCTTCGCCGTGGTCTGGCTCGAGCCTTCGGTTAGATTGGTCAGACGCACGCCACGCTCGGACAAGAACGAGCCCACCACCTGAACGTCGTACGGCTTGGTCGCCTTCTCGTCCCAGCCCGTACTGTCCGCGGCCTGGTCGGCGAAGTAATCCATCACGCGCAAGGCGTCGTCGAACTCCACGGGTACACCGCGACCGTGTCTGTCGCGCATGATGCCGGCTGGTAGCGCGTCGTGCGCGACCGAGAGCCACTGCGCTCTACTGCCGTCGGCGTGGTGCTTCCGTATCTCGTCGCCGAGCGCACAGGGGCCGTGCCCCGTAGACTCTCCCAGTGGCCCCGCGAGCCCCCTTCCGGCGCAGGTCAGAATCGTCTCCGCCATCTCGAACTTTCGACAGATTCCGAACTGCCCCAGTGTTTTCGCGAGAGCGCCGTCCGGCTCGGCGCACGACGCGATCACCTTCTCTTCGATGCCGTAGCCCAATGGGCGGGCGAGTTTGTCCCGCCTGGTGAGCAGCGATCGGTAGACGGGGGGGAGGCGAGTGACGACCAACCCAAAGCAGGCCTGCATCGCCTTCTGCGCCTCTGTCAGATCGACCCGGCCCAGTCGCTCATTCAAGACGTTTACGAGCATGAGCTCGTCGCAGACGTCGATCGGCGGCGGCGGTTCAGCGCTGTCACGGTCGTGGCTCGCCGCTGGCACTTCGATCACCGGCAAGCTCTCTCGAGGCGGATTGCATCCGAGCAATGCGAGTGCGGCAGCAAAGGACGCGCAACGAATCCTCATGGCTCCACCTGGTGACGCGCAGCCAGGGTCGCGATGAAGAGGCCGAATACGGGCGCGAGCGAGAAGACGAAGACGTGTAGCGACCAGCCATCGTCGGCGAGGCCCAGAATGAACGGTGCCAGACCGATGAACCAGGTAGTCACGAGCGGTACTCCGCGAAGCCAGCGCGGGATGGCGTCGTACATGGCGAGGCCCAGGAGGATGTACCCCATCACGTTGGCGACGAGCACGCCCCAGACGTACAGCATGCCCCACGTATCGAACTCGAAGAGCGCGTTCATTGGCCTGGTGCCCTCAGCCCATCCGACGTGAGCCCGCTGGCTTTCCAGCTGACCTCACTACAGCATAGCTCAAGTACGACAGTTAGCCCGATTCAGGGGTCAGCAAGCCGAGCGCCGCCCGCAACAAGGTGCCTGCATCATCTACTTTCGGCAGCTCTTCCCGCACCCGCTCGAGCGCCTGCCGCGAATCCCGTTCGCCAAAGCCGAGCCCGCGCAGCCCCAGAAAGAGCTTGGTGTGCAGGTCCTGCTTCTCTGGTGAGGGCACAGATCCATAACTCGAGCCGTCAGCATGCTTTAAAGCAAGTCCGGTCGACGGCCTGCCTTCGACGACAATTCGCCCCTCGTGCACAGCCCGATGGTGCGCACAGCAGAACACAGCCAGCCCGTCCTCGTCATGATCGCCGCCATCGGCGCGCGCGAGCAGGTGGTGAACGTCCACGAACTGCGTGTGTGCACAACCCGGCACCACACAGCGCCCACGGTCGCGCCGCATCACCCTCCGCCGCACCGCAGGCGGAATCGTCTGCGTGGCTCGCTTCGTCACGCCCCCGTGGGCGTCCCTCTCGACTGGGCCGATGTGCTGCGCATCGCATTCCGCCATCTTGAGCACTTCAGGCCCCACCTCGATCAACTCGCCACACGCCTGCTGCGCTCCGCTGCCGCAACTGCGACAAATGTTGATCGCGATCTGGTAAGAGGCGCGACCCTCATCGGTAGGTCCACCAAGGAGGTGGCGCGCCATCGCGAGCAAGATCGAATCATCGTCGAGCTTGAAGTCACAGCCCCGCCGTAGCTTCGCGGCCGCCTCCCTGAATGTCGCCCATGTCTCGGCCGTGACCTCGAAGCGCAGGACATGCCGCCGCTTCCTGGGATCGCTCGGGGAATCCGGCGTGTCCCCGGGACTCCGCCCGTTCACGAGCGCCTCCACCTGACGGACGGTCTTGCCCTGGGCCACTTTCAGCCATTCCTCTTCTGTCCCCGCGATGGCGACCCGCGTCAGCTCACGAACCGTCGACCAGTTCACGGCTCCCGCCGCCAGTGCCGCCGAGGTCTTCGGCAACTCCTCCAGCGCCTCCGCCACACGCACCTTTTCTTGCGTCGTACGCGGCGAGTAGCCGAAAAGCCGCTCGATGTACTCCGCGAAGCTGCCGAACCCGAGGCGAACGTGCGTCGCCGCGTGCAGCGCGCAGACAAGCCACCTTCCTTCTTCGAACTCGGCCTGGGCATGGGCCTTGGCCAAGCGTGACAGTGCCTCGTGCGCGAGCATCCACTCCGCGCATTCCCCGTTCTCGACTCGTACCACCATGACGCTGCAGCGTAGCATGCCGCTTTTCGTGCCTCGGACTCACGCTCTCGTGCGCGATCAGTGCGCGGATCGAGCTTGAAGGTGTTGAATGTGCGAACGTGCCTCCAGTGCGGCCTGTGGTGACAGCGTGATGTGTTTGCAGGACGATTGTCGATCGCGTCGCGCGATCAGTGCGAGAACCTGTCAAGCGTAATCGCCGCGTTTTTGTGGTTGGTTTGGCGAACACGTCGGCTACAGCGATGCCTGCCGCGTCTCACGCGCGCCCCCGTGGGCGGTCACTCCGAGCTCACGTGCCTGTGCATGAGGACGTAACGCAGCGCGCCGCCGTTGCTGAGCTGTAGCGATCCCGGGGCTTCGACCACGTAGCCGCGTGCCTGATAGAAGGCGACGGCGTTGAGCGTGGAGCGCAGGTGCACGCGCGTGACCCCTCGAGCGCGAGCGGCGTCTTCGGCCGTTCGCAGCAGCAGAGCGCCAAGGCCACGGCGGACGAAATCGGGGTGAACGTAGACCGCGCGGATCTCCGCTGACTGCGCCTCGAACTCGCTGAAACCCACGACGCGGTCGGCTGCGGTTGCGACGAAGAAGTCGTTGGCTTCGATCGCGGAGACGTAGCCGTCGGGCTTCTTGTTGACGAGCCAGCCCTCGATCTCCTCGGGCGTGTAGTCCGCCGCGCAGATCCGCGTGATCGCGCCCACGTGGACGTCGAAGATGGCGGGCGAATCCGCCGCCACGGCTCTGCGAACGCTGAACACCTCGAGCAGCGACTCTACAGCGCACCTCCGTGAAGCGCGACAGGCAGCGCCGTGGGCGCTGTGTTCCCCACCCAAAAAAACTAAGCCCTACGGATCTTGGCCTCGAAGTAGCCGCTTTGTTCGGCCAGCGAGAGGAGCTCGTTCTTGGTCTTGTTGCACCACGCCTTGACGTCTTCGGGGAAGGCGCGGTCGTCGGCCTGGATGGTGATGGTGGCGCCCGGTGCCGTCTCCTTGGCGGCCTTGGCCAGGAGCACGATGGGCATGGGGCAGAGTTTTCCGCGTGCGTCGATCGCTGTCATGGTCGTCTCACAGAAACATCGTGATCTTGCCGGGGCTCGCCGCTTCGAGGAACTTGGCGACGCCGCAGTACTTGAGCTCGGGATAGTCGCAGATCTCGTTCTCTTTGATGCCGAGCAGGTCCATGCTCATGGTGCAGACGTAGACGTTGACGCCGAGCTCACCGGCGAGCTGCATCATCTCTTCCAGCGAGGCCACGCCCTTCTTCTTCATCAGATGGCGCATCATGAGGGGGCCGCCGCCGCCGAAGTTCATCTGCGAGAGCGGTAGCTTCTTCGAGCCCTGCGGCAGCATCCAGCCGAACATCTTCTCGATGAAGCCCTTCTTGGCGCTGACGTTCTCTCGGCGCAGGGCCGAGGTGCCCCAGAAGGTGAAGAACAGGTTCACTTCCATGCCGCTCGAGGCGGCGCCGGTGGCGAGCACGAAGGCCGCGATCAGGCGATCGAGGCTGCCGCTGAACACGATCAGGCTGAGCCGATCGAGCTGCTTGGATTGATCGACGCGGGCTTCGAGCGCGGCGAGCTGCTCCTGGAGCTCGGCGAAGCGATCGGCGGCGGTGATCGGGCTGTTCATGATCAAGCCTCCAGGATTTCTGCGAGCTCCAGCATCAGCATCGGTAACTTCGAGGCGTCGACGAACAGGCGCAGGCCCACCATGCTGTCCTCGACCAGGTCGGGCACGGCTGAATCGGTGACGGTGGCCCAGCTCAGGCCGCGGTTGGCCATCGTCTTCTCGAGCATCCCTTTCACGATGATCGTGCTGATGTAGCGCTCCATGCAGCCCTGGACTCTCGTCAGGCGCGGGGAGCTCTGGACGCGCCGAAGCGCGAGGTCGTACTCGCTCATTCCAGTCCGAATGTTAGCCCGCGGCGCCGCCCGACGCATCGATAACGCAGTAGCCCTCGACGCATATCTCACCCTTGCCGCACGGAAATTCGCCGCCCTGGCAGGGTGTTGGCCCCGTCTCGCAGCCGTCGTTACCGATGCCGAGGAAGTAGTTGAACGACATGGCCGCACATGGGCAACGGTACGCGCCGAGGGTCTCGACCAGACACGCCACGTAATCGGGGTTGGGTTGATCCATGTAGATCGCGCTGGCGCAGCCGTCGTCGCCGAGCTCGAGCTCGACCCAGCCGTCCGTCACGCAGCCCGTCTCGGTCTGGCACTCCTCGGCCAGCACGGGTACCCAGGCCGAAAAGTCACAGGGGAAATCGTTGGCGCCGCGGCAAGCCACGTTCTCGGGTCGATCAGCGCACGCGTCCAGGCTCGGATCGTCGAGTCCGCTGCCCTCCACGATCGGGATGCCGCCGTCGGGCTGAGGAGCGTTCGGTCCGAGATCGGTTCCGCTGTCCGGCTCGTCGACGATGTCGGCGTGGCGCGAGCAGTCCGGCAGGCTCGCACCCAGCACGAACACAGCGATCAGCGCAGGACCGAGCGCTCTTCTTCGTTCAGCGAGCGAAACCATACGACCTTCCAGGTGCGTGCGAGGACGTCTTCTTTGGGAACCAGTACCAGCGGATCGCTGACCGGCAGCGCCGGATCGCGCGCGAGCTCGCGAGCGTGATCGAAGTCGCGGGCCGCGGGCTCGAACAGCGTGAAGAAGATCACGTCTTGCCCGCTGCCCACCTCGAGGCCGGCCAGGGTGCGCAAGATCTGGAACGTACCGACGTCGTCGCTGAGCGCCACGAAGGCGCCGGGCGTCTCGAGCACGGGCTCGGGCTCGTCCACGGCGTCCGCCGAGCAGCCCGAGAGGCCCGCCAGGAGGGAGAGCACGGCCAGAGAGCGCATCACGACCTGCATCGTATCACGAAGCATCAGAAGCCCACGCGCGCGCCGAGGCTTCCGCCCACGATCGTCGCGCCGAAGGGAAACACCTGATAGACGCGGAGCTCGGCGTTCGGTCCGAAGCCCTCGGTGATGGGATAAAACGCGCCTGCTCCCAGGACGACGAAGCCGTCGCCGGCGCGTTTGTAGACGTCGAGCGTCTGCTCGAGATCGTTGCCGCCCTGAGCGCTGATGTGCGTCGGATCCTCGCGCACGTTGCCCTCGACCTTGACGTCGAACATGGCGAAGCCGCCGCCGACGAGGGCATAGGGCCGCAGGCCGCGCTCGCGGAACGGATCGGCTCCGAACCAGTGCGTGGCATGGAGCTCCGCCGAGTAGGGCACGAACGGTGAGCCCTCGCGCGGAGTGGGACCGCTGCCGTAAAAGGCGTAGCCGAGCTTGAGACCCAGGCTCGTGTCGTAGAACAGCAGGCGCTCGAAGCTCAGCAGCACGCGCGTCGGCGCGAGACCGACGGCGAGCGGCTCGTTCGTGTAGAGCGGTGTGCCGAGGTAGGTCTCGCCGTCCGTCTGGCGGTAGCAGGCGTAGCCCGCGTTTTCCTGGCTGTAGACGGAGCAGGCGCCGGTCGTGCTGACGATGCCCACTTCCTGTTCGAGCTCGATGCCGATCCAGTTCCTGCGCCGGGGGTCGTCGGTGCAGAAGCCGTCCCAGCCGCAGGTTTGGCTGCCCTCGCAGTCGGCGTCGCTGCGACAGGGGATGCGCTCGACCTCCGCGCTGGGGCAGCCCGGGAGCCCTGGCGGACAATCGGCGGGATCGGGGCAGCGTCCGGCGCCTTGCGCCAGGTCGGGCCGTTCGCTCTCGTGATGAATGCCGATGCGGTACGGGTCCGCGCGCGTTCCGCTGAAGGCGATGACCTCGCCCTCCGCGTCGTGGATACGGATGTAGTAGAGCAGGTCGCCCGTGATCGTGCTGACCTCGAGGCACGGGATCGCGCCTTCGTAGCGCAGGCCCTGCCGCCTGAGCTCCAGTGTGCGCCACTCGGGTGCGCCGTGGACCTTGTAGTGCACGAGCACGCGCCGGGCGGGCAGATCCGCCGGTAGCTCGAGCGCGATGGGGACGGGCGTGAGAATGCCCTGATCGGCCTGCTTCTGCTGCGGCGGCACGTGCAGGATGGTGGGCCCGAGCTGGTCGGCGAAGGCGAGCGAGGACCAGAGCGAGAGCAGGAGCGCGAGCCTGGCGCTCATGGAGCTGCTCCCTCTGTGACCTTGCGCCGAACGACGACGAACTCCACGCGGCGGTTGCGGGCTCGTCCGAGCTCGTCGGTGTTGGGCGCGATCGGACGGGACTGGCCGTAGCCGCGGGCCCGGAGGCGCTCGCTGGCCACGCCGTGAGCGACCAGCCAGGTGACGACCGCGCGTGCGCGCTCGTCCGACAGGCGCTGATTGAGCGCGGCCGTGCCGGTGTCGTCGGTGTGGCCGGCGACCTCGATCAGCTCGAGCTCGGTTTTTTGCTGCATCACGCGCGCGACCTCGTCGAGCACGCCTTCGCTCTCGGGGCGCAGCACGGCCGTGCCTGTCTCGAACGTGACCTGCTGCGAGATGACGATCTGCTGCTCGACGACCTCGGCCTTGGGCGGCTCCGTGGGCGGGCAGCCGTGCGTCTCGCGGATGCCGGTCGAGAGCCCCGGACGTCGCGGGCAGGAGTCGTAGACCTCGGGAATGCCGTCGCCGTCGCTGTCGGTGGGAAGCTCCGGGCAGCCGTGCATCAACGGATCGTTCGAGGGCACGCCCGGCAAGCTCGGGCACATGTCGCTGTCGTCGGGCACCTCGTCGCGATCGCCGTCGGGCAGCGGCGGAGGCTCCTCGGGCGAGTAGGTCAGCGTGAACAGCCCGCGGTAGTCCGCTGCTCCCGGCAGCTGGCCCAGGCTCGGGCCGAACGCGGCGCCGAGCTCGAGCGGACCGCCGAGCAAGCGGTGCCGTGCCGAGAGCAAGACCGACAGCGCCGAGCTCCGCGGATCGAACAGGCTCGCGCCGTTGCCGACCGTGAGCGCGGTGGTGGCTTCGGCGCCGGCGAACCAGAGCGCGCCGCGATCGAGCGCGAAGTCGATGCCTGCTCCCGCTGTCAGCGCCGAGCCCACGCGCGTCGGCACGACGCCGGGCAGGGTCTCGTCTTGTCGCAGGAGAAACCCGAGGTTCGTGCTCAGGTGCCAGCGCTCGGCAGAGCTCGAGAGCGCGACGAAGGGCTGCGCGCGCATGAAACCGTCACCCGCGTAGGGGTGATAAGCGAGCGGGACCCACAGCACGAGACCGGCGCCGAATTCGAGCTGGTTGGGCTTGCCGAGCAGACGTGCGCGCCCGAAGAGCCGCGGGTCACCGAGCGAGAAGCCGCCGGCCTCCGGCAGCGACGGTTCTGGCTCGCCCGCTTCGTAGAGCAGCACCGGTGCATCGATGCCGAAGAGGAAGCGATGATCGAGCGCGAGCGACGCTCCGGCGTGCAGCCAGAGCTGATCCCGGACCACCGCTCGAGCGACCTGCGCGTCGTCCACCAAGACGAGCGGCTCGCGCGCATAGTCCACGGCCAGGCGCGGCCGCAGAATGGCGTCCCCGCGCGCGCCCGCGCCCTGCACGGTGAACGCGCGGTCTCCCGCGGCTGCGAGCGGCGCGCCCTCTGCCGAGACCTTGCCCATGGCGTGGGCCCCCGGCGCGTGCGCCAGTAGAGCGGCGGCCAGGATGCTCGGGAGACGTCGCATCGCGGGGATACTGCACCGAAGCCGGTGAAATCGCAGCAAAGTTGCCCATTCGGGCAGCGTTTCTCCAGCATGGGCGCGTGAACGCGCGATCCCCCTTCCTTTTGCTGCTCGCCATGGCTGCCGTCGGTTGCACTCGGCCGCAGCAAACCCAGCCAGCGATGGGCTGGTGGCTCCCGCCGAGCCCACCGCCGGCTCCGCTCGAGCCCGGGCAGGAGGCGTTGCCGGCACCTGCGTCGGCCGAAGGCTCGGCCCCGGTCTTCGCCAAGATCGATCCGGAGTCGCGGCCGGAGATCGCACCGGTCCCCGGCGGCGACGCCTGCGTGAGCCTGCTCGCCCAGCGTGGGGTCGCCTTCTCGCGCCGTCAGGGGGAGCGCGGCGTGGCGACGCCGGTGCTCGTCAACGGCCCGATCGGTGGCGTGAAGTTCTTTTCCGACGCGACGCCGTTCATCGCCGACTGCCGTCTGGTGCTGGCGCTCTCCGAGCTCGCCCCGGAGCTCGCCGAGATCGGCGTGAGCCAGGTGCGCTTTTCGGGCGCCTACGTCTATCGCGTCAAGACCACGGGCAGCGGAGCTCTCAGCCTTCACGCCTACGGCCTTGCCATCGACGTGCACGACGTCTGGTTCGGCGCCGAGCGCCTGAACGTGAAGGTGAACTTCACGAAGGGCCTCGGCCGCGAATGCCAGCCGAACCTGCCGCGCTTGAACGACCTCGTCTGCCGGGTACGCGAGCGACGGATGTTCAAGGAGCTGCTCACCCCCGACGACAACGCGGACCACCACGATCACTTTCACTTTGGTCTGGCGCCGCTGCCGAACGAGCTCCCGCCGGAGCCACCGCCGATCGTGCTGCGCAAGCCCGTGCGTACGGCTGCGGCTGCGCCCGTCGCCGAAGAGAACCAGAAGGGCACGATCGCGAAGTCGAAGCCCGACAAGGCCAAGGACGAGAAGGCCAAGGTCGAGAAGTCGAAGAGCGACGAGCCCAGGCCCGACAAGGCAAAGGCAGAGAAGTCGGAGACGCCCAAGAAGGCGGACGCCGACAAGCCGAAGCCCGAGAAGTCGAAGCGCGACGAAGGCAAGGCCGACAAGGCGAAGGCAGAGAAGCCGGCAGCCAAAGAGCCCAAGACCGAGAAGTCAGAAGCGGTGAAGCCGAAGTCCGAAAAGGCAAAGCTCGAAAAGCCGAAGTCCGACAAGCCGGTGGAGCGCAAGGACGACGCTAGCGACGAGATCCCGCCGCTCGAGAGTGAGGCACCGGGCAGCTTGCCCGAAGTAGTGCCCGATCACGGCTGAGACAGGGCGTTAGTTCGCTGCGGGGCAAGGTTCCCCTGTCCAGGCTCGGAAGCGCGTAAAAGTCCGTGTCTGGCACGTGCAGTGCACCTGAACGTGCACCATGCACCGTCCCCATTTCATCACTGGTTCGCTAGCCTCGGTCGTCGGCGCAAGCTTGCTGCTGCCGTCACTCGCGTCAGCGCAAACTGCCGCACCTCCGACGGTCACTCCGCCGCCACCCACGACCACCACGGTCACCACGACTCAGTATCAATACTACGAGACGCCAGCGGCTCCGCCGAAGGTGCGCGTGGACAAGGGGCCTGCCGATCGCGTTCAGGTAGGTGCTCAGGTCGGATGGCGCTTTGGTTCGAGCATCGACGCGCCTGGCGGCGAGGTCGGTCTGAACGGCGATTGGGCCTACACGGGTAACGTCGACGTTCGGCTCAACCCCAACACGCTGCTCGAGTTGACGTACACGTACATGCCGACCGAGGTCGAGTTTCATCCGTTCGTCGGCTTCGACAGTGAGCTCACCGACCTCGACATTCACTACATGCAAGCTGGTGTGCAGAGCGAAGTCCCGGCAGGGATCGCGCGGCCCTTCGTCGGTCTGGCGCTGGGCGCGGCGTACTACAATCCGCAGGAGAACATCGACAGCGAGACCTACTTCT
>DATLIL010001086.1:0-4822 GCA_035539475.1 Polyangiaceae bacterium | reverse complement strand
ATGCGCACCACCTGCCGCGAGCGGCGCAGGACGACGTAAGCCGTATCGTCGTCGCTGCCGATCACCGCCGCCCAGGGCTCGGACCCTTCACCGGTGCTGACCTCGACGGTGCGCGTCACCATGTTCGCCGCGCCCAGCGATGGATCCAGGGAAAACACCGTGACGACGCCGGCGGAGCGGTTGGCCACGACGGCGATGCGCTCGTCACGGCTGAGCACGACGGCTCCGCCTTGCGTTCGGAGCCGCCCCGCCGCGGGTCGGGGCGGTTCTTCACCGCTGCAGCTGGTGAGCGCGAGCACCGAGACCAACCCAAGCCAGCGAAAGCCGCGCATCGTTCGAAGGCAAATAACAGAGGGGATGTGCACTCCGCAATGGGTGTTCGGACAGCCGAACGGGCGCTGTCCGACTTTCCGGACACCTCCACCGCGAGTGTCGGGAAGCTCGGTCAGAGCGGCTGTCTCACACGACGAATTTGGCCGATTTCGTTGCTGGCACGGCGCGTGCTCTATCGCCTTCCCGAAGCGCGAGCGGGTCGCGCATCAGCTCACAAGGGTGTTTCTCCAATGTCCAGCAAGACTCAATGGCTCCTCGGTTTGACTGCGATCCTGGCTTCCTCTCTGGCGGCTTGTTCCATCACCGAGTCACGGCCTGCGGTCGGCGCTGTGACGCCCGTTCAATGTGTCGGTGCGACGATCGCGAACGCTGACGACGCCGCGCGTTACGCCGGCTGCGAGGCGGTCAGCGGTGACCTGCGCGTCGTGGGCAGCCAGCTCGAGGATCTGACCGCGCTCGAACGCATCCGCAGCGTCTCCGGGACGCTCGAGATCTCGGGCAACCCCCACATCGACGACCTGAGCGGCCTCGAGCGCCTCTCCAGCGTGGGCCGGCTCCAGATCGACGATAACGCCGACCTGGACGACCTCGCAGCGCTCTCGCACCTGACCCGCGCCTCGAGCATCGTCATCCGCAACAACCCCGACCTCGCCACGCTGCGGGGTCTGGAAGGGGTGAAGCAGGCTGATCAGGTCGTGATCGCCAGCAACGGCATCTACGACACCCACGGGCTCACGAACCTGCGCCAGGTGGGCGAGCTCGCGGTCGTGGGCAACCCCAAGCTCCACAACCTGGCCGGGCTCGACAACCTCGAGCACGCACACTCGGTGCGGCTGCAGGGTAACCCCGTGCTGTGCGCGCGCCTGGGTCTGCTGCCCGAGCTCAAGGACGTCGACCGGCTCGTGGTGCGCTCGAATCGCGCTCTCTCGCCGAGCGAGGTCGATGCCCTGTACGAGCGCACCAGCCGCGCCGCCTCGCGCGAAGCTGCCTTGCGCTGAGTGTGCGGCACGCCGAACGCCTGTCCGAAGAACCGGACAGTGTACGGCACTCAGGACACATCGCAGGAGCCGCGCGCTCACGAAAACAGCACAGAAATTGAAAAGCTAGTTGTGGCACGGCGATTGCTCAGGCTCGCCGCGAGTTGGGAGAAGGAGAGATCCAGATGTCGAATTTCCGAACGCGTCGAGGACTTGGTGGTGGCGCTCTTTTGATCGCAATGCTCGGCTTTGCAGCCTGCAGCAGCGAAGACGGCGACGAGCCGAACGCAGGTGGCGGTGGCGGCAAGGCGGGCGCGGGCGGAACGGGCGGAACGGGCGGAACGGGCGGAACGGCGGGGTCCGCCGGCAAGGGCGGGATGCCGGCGTCGATGGGCGGCGCGGGTGCGGGCTCGACGAACGAGGGCGGCGCAGCCGGCGGCGAACCGGTGACGGCGGGTGCGGGCGGCGCCAGCGGTGAAAGCGGCAGCGGCGGCGCCGGAGGCACGGACGAAGGCCCCTGGAAGAATTTCTCGCCGCTCGGAGAGGTGCCTGCCGATACCACCAACGCGGTCGCTGACGATGCGGCCGCCGCGCTCTTCGGCCAGCGTCTGTTCTTCGACGAAAAGTTCTCGGGGCCGCTCAAGGTCGACAGCGACCTCGGCCTCACCGGCCAGAGCGGGAAGGTCTCTTGCCGGAGCTGCCATGGCTCACCCTTGATGGACGACGATCGCTCCGATCCGCCCAACATCGCGCTCGGGGCTGCGCTTCACACCCGTAATTCACCGGCCATCGTCAACTCATCGTTCTACGAGTGGACCAACTGGGGCGGCCGCTTCGCCGCGCAGTGGGAGCTGCCGCTGGCGGTCGTCGAGAACGGCTCGATCATGAACGGCAACCGCCTCGCGCTCGCGCACCGCATCTTCGACGTCTACAAGGACGACTACGAGGCCATCTTCGGAGCACTGCTGCCGGAGATCGGTTCTGACGCCGCGCGCTTCCCGGCGGCCGGCAAGCCCAAGGCCGTCCAGGATCCACCGCTGCCCGACGGCGCCTGGGAGTTGATGACCGATGCCGATCGCACCGTCGTCAACACGATCCTCGCCAACTACAGCAAGGCGATCGCCGCCTACATGCGCCTGCTCGTCAGCCGCGACGCCCCCTTCGACGACTTCGTTGCGGGCAACGAGACGGCGATCAGCGAGTCGGCCCAGCGCGGCGCCGACCTCTTCATCGGCAAGGCGCAGTGCAGCGAGTGTCACAACGGTCCGCACTTCTCGGACAGCCTGTTCCACGCGCTGGGCGTGCCGCAGACGGGTCCCAACGTGCCGGCCACGGACGACGGTCGCTTCAAGGACGTACCCGGCTTGCTCGGAAGCATCTTCAACGTCAACGGTGCCTTCAGCGACGACACCAACACGGGCAAGCTCGACGGCCTGACCAATCCGATGCCCGACTCGACGAAGGGTGCCTTCCGCACGCCGGGCCTGCGCGGCGTCGCCCTCACGGCGCCCTACATGCACTCGGGCCAGTTTGCGACCCTGGAAGAAGTCGTCGACTTCTACGATACGGCTGACAACGACGCGCTCGATCCGCTCAACCTGACGGACCAGGAAAAGGCCGACCTGGTCGCGTTCCTCGAGTCCCTGACCGGAGCCGGCGTGGCCCCGGCGCTGCTCACGGATACCGCGGCGCCCTAGGCCCTCGGCAACAGGCGGGCGCCGTTGTACCGTGGGCTATTGGCAGCAACCGTTCTCATCGTCGACCCGGACAGCGCGAGCGCCGCTGAGCTCGGCCAGGTACTGGCCCAGCACGGCGCTCGCGTCTCGCACCGCCAGACCGGCGCCGAGGCGCTGGAGCACCTCGAACGCCATCCCACCGACGTGGTGGTCAGCGAGCTCGTCCTGCCGGACACGCGCGGTATCGACCTCCTGTCGGCGCTCGAGAAGCTGTGGCCGGGCATGCCCGTGGTCATGCTCGGCAAGAACACCTCGGCGTCCGAAGCCATGACCGCCCTGCGCGCCGGCGCGTCGGACTTTCTGCCCAAGCCCTTCGATCGCGACGAGATCGTCTACGTGCTGGACAAGGCGCTCACCGTCGTCGGCATGCGCTCGGTGCAGCCGCCGCCGCCGTCCTCGCACGAGCGCACCGGCATCGTGGGCGACTCAGCGACCATGCGTCAGGTGTACGCCACGCTCGAGCGCGCCGCGCAGGGCACGGCCACCGTCCTCGTCCGCGGCGAGAGCGGCACCGGCAAGGAGCTGGCCGCGCGCGCCATCCACGACGCATCACCGCGATCCAAGTCGCCGTTCGTCAAGATCGACTGCACCTCGCTGCCGGAAAATCTGCTGGAGAGCGAGCTCTTCGGCTACGAAAAGGGCGCCTTCACCGGCGCTGCCGCGCGCAAGCCCGGCCGCATCGAGCTCGCCGACAAGGGCACGCTCTTTCTCGACGAGATCGGCGAGCTCACCCTGCCGCTGCAGGGCAAGCTCCTCCGGCTGCTCCAGGATCGCCAGATCGAGCGCCTCGGCGGCACCGGGCCGATCAGCGTCGACGTGCGCGTGGTGGCCGCAACGCACCGCGATCTCGAGGCCATGGTCGAGCGCCAGCAGTTCCGTCTCGATCTCTTCTATCGCCTGAATGTCGTGCCACTCTGGCTGCCCCCGCTGCGCGCCCGGCGCGAGGACATCGACGTCCTGGTGCAGCACTTCTGCAAGACGCTCGGGCGCGCCAACGGCAAGCCCAACGTCAGCATCGATCCGCTGGCGGTGCGCACGCTCCGCGGGCAGCGCTGGCCGGGCAACGTGCGGCAGCTGCAAAACTTCGTCGAACGCCTGGTGGTGCTGAGCACCGGCTCCGTGATCGACGAGCAAGACGTGCGCGCGGAGCTTTCGCGCCAGGTTCGCTTCTCCACGCAGCCGGGCACGAGCCGCCTGCAACCCGGCACGCTGGTCCCTCCGGCGAAAGAGCCGTCTGCTCCGGCGCAGACCGATCAAGCCATCTTGCCGCTCGATCTCGAGGTGCGCGCCGCCGAGAAGAAAGCCCTCGAGCGCGCCCTCGCCTTCACCAAGCAGAACCGCAGCCTGGCGGCGCGTCTGCTCGGCGTGAGCCGCTCCACTTTGTACGCGAAGCTGGAAGAGCACGGACTTCTGTAGTTCGTCCGACCGTCTGTTGAAGCTCTTCCTCGGCACGGTACCGGCCTTCTCCACGTCCATGGTCTCGTGGCAGGCCTACGCGCCCATCGCCGGTCGCGGCTCGCGTACTGCGCGCGTGGTGCCCGCTCGCAACGTGCGTCGATCCCGCGGCACGAAGGTTTCAACAACTGTGGGCCGAGCTCGTCCAGCCGATTGCCACTGACCTGCTCCGTCTCGGCTTGCCACCGGAGTTGCTCGAAGAGTGCGCACTGTTGCCGCGGACGTAGAGCGCGACAGGCAGCGCCGTCGCCGGTGTGTTCACCAAACAAAACGCAAAATCGGGGCGGCGCCAAACCGCCGCACCCACGGACGAAATTGCAC
>DATLIL010001085.1:0-1620 GCA_035539475.1 Polyangiaceae bacterium | reverse complement strand
CGGTCTCGCCCTCACCCACTGCGGCGACAGCGACGACTCCTCCACGCCAACCGGCAACGCGGGCTCGAGCGGGGAGGCCGGCGAATCAGCGGCGGCCGGCGACTCGTCGAGCGCGGGCGCGAGCGCGAGCCCAGGTGGCGGCAGCGACGGCGAGGGCGGCGCGCCGAGCAGCAGCGCGGGCAGCACGGGCGAGCCGCAGGGTGGAGCAGCCGGCGGAAGCCCTACCGGCAACGCCGGCAGCGACGCGGGTGGAAGCGATGGAACCGGAGGTGCCTGCACCGCCACACCAGAGCCCACCAACTGCTGCGATCCAGAGGACCCTCCGTGCGAGGAAAACTGGGAGATCGAATGCTACGGAGACGTCGCCACCCCCTACTACTGCTGTGACAGCGCGATGGGCGCCCGGCGCAGCTGCACGAACGACCTCGACTACTACTATTACGACGACGTCGTCTGCCTGAACGAGTGCACCGGCAAGACATTCGCCACCACCGACTGCAGCGAGTGCATCTTCGAGGGCATGCCCGCTTGCACCAACGACGGTGGCTGCGAGCTCGACACCGTCTGTGCCAACACCAGCGCCGGCTACGTGCTCGACTGCGGCCCCGACAGTCAGAGCCTCGTCTGCGTCTGCGATCCGGCTCTCTGATCGGTCACTGGAACACGGCGGGCGGCATCGTTCGGCCGTCACCGTTGGCGTCATAGCCCCAGCACTGCACCTTGCGCTCGGCGGTCATGGCACAGGTATGCCAGTTGCCGAGCGCGAGCTGAACGAAAACGCCAGGCAGTGGCCTGGACTGCCGGCAATCAGCGCCCACGTCCAGGCAGTCGTCTGTTTCGCCGGCGCCCCAACAAGCGACCGTGCCATCGTCGCGGATGGCGCAGCCGTGGAAGGCGCCGAGCTCGACCTTCGCGTACACACCTTCGGGCGGATCGGCCTGGCCGTAGTTGAACGTGCCCTCTCGGCACAGCGCCTGCGGATCGTCGGCGGCTTCGCCGGCTCCCCAACACTTCAGGCTACCCGCATCGTCGACCGCGCAACTCGTCAGGTTTCGACTCACGAGCTGCTTGAAAGCGCCTGCTGGCGCTTCGAGCTGACCGGCGACAGGTGACCAGTTGCACGCCTCTGTTCCGGCAGAGCCCCAGCAGACGAGGCTGCCGTCAGCGGTTCGCAAACCACAAGCGAAGCCGTATCCCACCGAGACGTGTGCAAACTGTTCCCCGTCGGGGACGGTGAGGTCACCGGGACCAAAACTACTCCAATCGCAGAGCGTCGAGCCTTGCTCGTCGATGTGACAAACATTTGCCGCATCGAGAGCAAGCTCTCGAACCTTGAACTGCTCGACGAACTCCAGCGGAGAAGGCATGCCAGGTCTCGGTTCGTGAAAGCAGTCGACGCTGCGATCCGATCTTACAGCGCAGACCGCGGCCTCCGAGCTGTACAGCTCCACGAAGCTGCCCTCCGGTATTTCCCAGACTGCGGGGGACAAGCCCCAGCAATGAATCGTGCCGGCTGCGTCCAAGGCGCAGGTGCCCCCGGAGGTACCAACGATGGCGCGCTCGCCGATGGTCGAACCGCCACTCCCGCTCTATCCTCCGGTTCCACCTCCCCCAGTGCCG
>DATLIL010001084.1:0-7925 GCA_035539475.1 Polyangiaceae bacterium | reverse complement strand
GCACTGGGCGGCCTGGTACGGATACATGACGACTCTTGAGCGCCTGCTCGAACGCCATGCGCCGCTCGAAATCAAGAACGAGTACGGCGGCACGGTGCTCGGCACCGTGGTCTGGGCCGCAGCCAACGCCGACACCGGCGTCGACTACGCGCCCGTCATCGAGCGCCTGATCCGCGCCGGCGCAGTGCGCTCGCCGTAGAACGCGACAGGCATCGCCGTTACGACGTGTTCCCCACTCCAACCTGAAACCGGGTCTCGAGCATGGAACCACCTGTCGGTCTTGGCACGAGTGGCACGAGCAGATCTCGATCCGGAACAGAGACACGAGTCACGACAAACTGACCGAACAGGCGCGCCCTGCTCACAAAACACCCGGAAGGCCAAGCGCCCCGGGCCACCGAACCGCAAAACAAAAATCCGCGAGGCCGCGCGCAGCGCGGCCGAGCAAGCGGCGCGCACTGACCTACCTGCGCAGATCCAATGTCAGCGGCAGCTCGCGAGTTCTGTGCGCAGGGGCATCCGCCGCGTTCTCGGGCAACGAACCGCCGAAGGGGAAGAAACGCCCGACGCGACGGCTCTCGGCTTCGAGCGAGTTCTTGGGATAGACGTCGTAGGAGCGGCCGCCGGGGTGAGCGACGTGATAGGTGCAGCCGCCCACGGCGCGCCGTGACCAGGTGTCGAACACGTCGAAGACCAGCGGCGTGTCGACCAGGTGTGTCGGGTGCAGCGCGTTCGGCGGCTTCCAGGCCTTGTAGCGGACGCCGGCGACCGCCTCACCGGAGCGCCCCGTCGGGTGCATCGGCAGCTCGGCGCCGTTGCAGAGCACGCGCTGCCTGGTCTCGGTCAGGCCGCGCACCACGAGCTCGACGCGCTCCACGGACGAGTCGACGTAGCGCGCGGTGCCTCCCTGGCCGCCCTGCTCGCCGAGGACGTGCCAGGGTTCGGCCGCCTGCCGCAGCTCGAGCTCGAGCCCGCCGGCCGCGACCTTGCCATAGCGCGGGAAGCGAAACTCCCAGTGCGGCCGGAACCATTCGCTCTCCACGCCCAGCCCTGCGCGCCCGAGATCGCCAGCGACGTCGCAGATGTCTTCCCAGACGAAGTGCGGCAGCATGAAGCGATCGTGCAGGCCGCTGCCCCAGCGCACGAGCGGCTTCTTGTACGGCTCGCGCCAGAACATGGCAACGAGCGAGCGCACGAGCAGCTGCTGCGCGATGCTCATGCGCGCGTCCGGGGGCATCTCGAAGGCGCGGAGCTCGAGGATGCCCTGACGCCCACTCGCGGCGTCGGGGTTGTACAGCTTGTCCATGCACAGCTCGGCGCGGTGCGTGTTGCCGCTGACGTCGATCAAGAGGTTCCTGAACAGGCGATCGACGAGCCACGGCGGCGCCGGCTGCGACGAGCGCTCGAGCGCCGAGAAGGCGAGGTCGAGCTCGTACAGGCTGTCGTGGCGAGCCTCGTCGATGCGCGGCGCCTGGCTGGTGGGGCCGATGAAGAGCCCGGAGAACAGGTAAGACAGCGCCGGGTGGTTGTTCCAGTAGCTGACGATGCTGCGCAGCAGGTCGGGCCGGCGCAGCAGCGGGCTGTCGTCCGCCGTCGCGCCGCCGATGGTGACGTGGTTGCCGCCGCCGGTCCCGCTGTGACGGCCGTCGAGCATGAACTTGTTCGTGCCGAGCCGGGCGAGCCGCGCCTCTTCGTACAGGACGCTGGTGTTGTCGACGACCTCGCCGAAATTCTCGGCGGGATGGATGTTGACCTCGATCACGCCGGGGTCGGGCGTGACCTGGATCAGCTGCAGGCGCGGATCGCGGGGCGGCAGGTAGCCCTCGATGCGCAGCGGGTAGCCGAGCTCGCCGGCGCAGTTCTCGAGCACGGTGACGAGCTCGAGGTACTCCTCCAGCTCGCCGAGCGGCGGCATGAACACGTGCAGCATGCCGCCGCGGGCCTCCACGCACAGGGCCGTGCGTACGACGTCCGGCGTCGACAGACCCCTGACCGGCGCGTTGCTCAGTTCCCTGGCGCGAGGCCGCTGCACGACGCGCTCGCCGCGGCGGAGCTCAGGGCGCGGCGCGAACGGATCGCGCTCGATCACTTGCCCGCGCTCTTCTTGCGACGCCCAGGGCAGCGAATCGAGCGGCAGGCGGTAGCCCATCGGCGAGTCGCCCGGCAACAAATACAGACGCTCTTCGCGCAGGAACCAGCGCCCGCTCTCCCACGAGATGTCGCCGTTCAGGCTAGTTTCGGCGCGCAGAGGCAGGGCGTAGCCGACGACGTGCTTCAAGCCGTTCGAGAACACCTTGCGCAGCCGCGCGCGCTCTTCCTCTTCCTCCAGGTGGGACTCGAAAGGATCGACGTTGGTCGGCAGCCGCCGCTCGCGCCAGAGGTAGTACCAGGTGTCCTCGAAGCCCGGGATGGCCAGGCCCGTGTCGAGGCCGAGCCGCGTCGTCAGCGCGCGCATCAGCTCGCGCGCTTGCTCTGGGCCGTGGCCCTTGTCCTCGTGAGCGATGAGCTCCTCGCTGTGCCAGAGCGGCTGACGATCTTTGCGGAAGTAGCAGGAGTACGCCCAGCGCGGCAGCGACTCGCCCGGGTACCACTTGCCCTGCCCGTGGTGGAGCAAGCCCCCCACCGAGAACCGACGGCGCAAGCGGCGCAAGAGGTCGTCGCCGATCCGCTCCTTGTTCCAGCCGAGCGCGGCGGTGTTCCACTCCTCGCCTTCCATGTCGTCGACCGAGACGAAGGTGGGCTCGCCGCCCATGGTCAGGCGCACGTCGGACGTCTTCAGCACCTCGTCGACGGCGTGGCCACAGGCGACCAGCGCACGCCACTGCTCCTCCGAGTACGAGCGCGATGGGCGCGGGCGATCCTCGAGCCGCGTCACCTTCATCTCGTACTTGAACTTCTGGCCGAGCTCGTCGTCCTCTCCGCGTTTATCCCAGCTGAAACCGCCCGTGACCGGCGCCGCCGATCCGGGCTCGGCGGTGCAAGCCAGCGGGATGTGACCCTCGCCGCACAGGAGGCCGCTCGTGGCGTCGAGCCCCACCCAGCCGGCGCCGGGCAAGAACGCCTCGGCCCACGCATGCAAATCGACGATGTCCTGGCTGACGCCCGCGGGACCTTCGAGCGGCTTCTGATCGGGCACGAGCTGAATCGAGTAGCCAGACACGAAGCGCGCCGCGATGCCGAGCTCGCGCAGCACGTTGCAGAGCAACCAGGCAAAGTCACGGCACGAGCCGTGCTGGCGCTCGAGCGTTTCGTCCGGGGTGAACACGCCCGGCTCCATGCGTACGTCGTAACGCAGCGAGCGCTGGATCAGGCGATTGATGTCGACCAGAACGTCCACGATGCGACGCTCCGGCCGCGCGATGTTGTCGCGCACGGCGCCGACCAGCGAACGGAATGCCGGCCCCGTCTGCGTCGTTTCCAGGTACGGCGAAAGCTCGCGCTTCAACGCCGCGTCATAGGCAAAGGGGTACTTCTCGGCGCTCTCCTCGAGAAAGAAGTCGAACGGATTGATCGTCACCAGGTCGGCGACCAGGTTGACCTCGAAGCGCAGCATGTCGGTCGGCTGCTGGAAGACGAAGCGCGCCAGGTAGTTGCCGAACGGGTCCTGCTGCCAGTTGATGAAATGGTCTTCCGGCGTCACGAGCAGGGAATAGGACTCGATCGCGGTCCTGCTGTGGGCCGCGGGCCTGAGCCGGACCACGTGCGGGGAGAACTCGACCGGGCGGTCGAAGGCGTACTCGGTGATGTGCTGGAGCGCGACGCGGATGGCCATGGCTGCCGACGAGTACCATGGTGGCGCTTGCGTTGCGGGAGCGTTTCGGAGGCACCCGCCGGTATCGATATTGCAATGCTCTCGGGCAGGTGCACCATGTCTCTGGAGCGCTATCGCTCGAGCCGGATCGTCGCCCTGAACGCGCACGCCAGTGCCTACGACGCCGCCTGTGCCATGGAGAACAACCACGTCGGTGTGGTCATCGTGCAGGACCATGGCCAGCTGGTGGGCATCCTGACCGACCGTGACCTGGCCATGCGCGTGATCGGCTTCCAGCTCGATCCCATGCAGACCCAACTCTCGGACGTGATGACCCCCAGACCGGCCTGGGTGTCGATCAACGAGTCCGAGCAGGCCGCCATCAGCATGATGCGCGACCGTCACGTGCGACGGCTGCCGATCGTCGACAACGATCGCGTGGTCGGGTTGGTCACGCTGGACGACCTGATGCTGTCGCTGAACGCCCCACCTCAACACCTGGCGGAGATCGTCCGTGCCCAGCTGGCGGAGCCCGCTCGGCTCAAGCCGCGCGGCGCGATCCAACCGGGCAAGGTCGGTCGCACCCTCAGCGGACGAAGAACGCGCGCCGAACCGCGGCACAAGGTGCACGCCGACCAGACCTTCCACGACTTCCTGCGCCGCCTGCAGGCCGCCACCGGGCTCGACAGCGCCGAGCGTGCCTTGACGGCGTTTCTGGTCGTGGCAACAGCCGTGATGCGACGCATCTCTCCGGCCGAAGCCAGTGACTTCGCGGCGCAGCTGCCCTCCCGTCTGCGCGAGCGCCTGCTCGAGCTGCCGGCGGGCCCGGATCGCGCGGTCACGCTCTCGGCGATCGAGGCCGAGCTGGCCCGGCGCCTCGATCTCGACGGCACCACGGCAGCCGACCTGGTCAAGCGCATCGGCAGCGTGGTCGGCACCTTCGTCAGCGAGGGCGAGGTCGACAACGTACGCGCCCAGCTGCCGCGCGAGCTGAAGAGCCTGTTCCGTCCCCACGCCTGAGCCAAAGAGACCCATAGCGATCGGCCCCTGTCGAGGCGATCTGACACCCAGGAGTCCGCTCATGAACGTCAACATGGAGATCGATACGGAGGACGCCCGCTTCCTCTACGATCAGCTGGTTCGGCACGCCGAAGCCATGCAGATCGAGCTGGCGCACACGGAGCAGCATGACCTGCAGCACGCGCTGGTGCGTGATCTGGAGCGCATGCGCCGCATCACCGGCGAGCTCGACGGAGTCTTGAAGCGCACGCATTGAGACCCTGCTGGAGAGACGTGGACTCGTCCGAAATCGAACCGTCGTCCCTCGATCGCCTGCGCCGCCGTAGCCGCTGGCCGCTCGTGCTGATCTTTGCGCTCGGGGGCCTGTGGATGCTTCACCTCGCCGCGCTTCACTCCTGGCTGAGCTCGGCAGCGACCGACCCGTCAGAGCATCGTTTGTGGGCGCTCTTCTCCATGTTCACGGCGCTCTTGATGTTCGCGGGCGCGACGGCGTCGTTCGTCATGCTGCGCCCGAAGTCCCACCACTGAGCCACCTCTCTGGATTGGTTTGGTGGGAACACGCCGTTGACGGCGCCGCCTGCCGCGTTCACGAAACACGAATGGACGCGCGGGAGCTCGAGTTTCGAACGATTGAGCTCCCACGCGATGCCGCGCTTTGCGTCGCGTTTCGTCGGGACGCCCACGCCGCGAGCTTCGGACCAGAGCAATCCGGGTTCGATGCCGCGGAGTACCTGTCGTGGTTGGCAGGTCGTCTGGTCGAGTTCCCGGAGGGGCACCTTCACGTCTGGCGCGACGAAAAGATCGTCGGCCAGCTCGAGATGATCCAGCGCAAGGATCCCCCGGACGCCGGATACGTGAACCTCTTCTACCTCGTACCCGAAGTGCGTGGTGGTAAGCTCGGCGGGGCGCTGCACGACTACGTGACACGCTTCTTCCGCGAGCGCGGCGTGCGCAGGCTGCGGCTCAGCGTGAGCCCCAGCAACGAGCGGGCCGTTCGCTACTACGCCAAGCACGGCTGGACGTCCCTGGGACCTCGACCGGGAGACGAGAAAGTTCATCGGTGGGAGCTGTTGCTCTAGCGCCTCTTGCGCTCGGCGCGTGATCAGCCCGCCCGGCGCCAGACACGCCGGGAACTCGAGCAGTTGGTCGAGCGACGCCGCCAGGAGCACCAAGGCGATCCTTTCGAGCACGCCGCTACTCCCGAAATCTGCCTTCGTGCGTCGGCCAGCGCCCACAGGGGCGCTTTCATCGTCGACAACGAGCACGGTGCGCGAGGCGGCGCGACTGGCACCGGCGTCGTCGGAGTGTTCACTCGTCCCCAGCAAGCTGAGCGCGAGCCGATGAAGTGCCGTGGGTGGAGAGGATGGGAGCAAAAGGCATGGCAGCGGTCGAGGATCCGTCGCTCCGCGTCGCGATCGATTCGGTCTCACAGCGACCACGCGTGCGTAGGGTCCCCCCTGAGCCGGAAGGGACTCCACGCATGGATGCGAAGCCCACGTTGGCGCCGTCGACGGCGAGCTTGACGCGCGAGGCGGCGCGACAGGCATCGTGAGTCCCCGGAGTGTTCCCCCAAACAACAAAACCATCTTTGCGCTTGACGCAATTTCGCCCCCCCGACGTCACGCGTCCGCCAACCAGTCCACCGAACGCTCTCGCTTCGCGTGAGGCGCACGGAAACCGCGCTTCGGTACCACCGACACCTGCGAAGTCGGTCCACCCGCTACCAACTCGGCAGCCCGCAACTCCGAGGCACGAAAATCACCATGATAGTCTGCGGCTGATGGTGGCATTGATCGACAACGGGGAACGCGCGGAGTGGATGCTCGCGCACGAGGCACTGTGACGCTTGGCCAAGGCTCGCGCCCAGGCCGAGTTCGAAGAAGGAAGGTGGCTCCTCTGCGCGCTGCATGCGGCGACGCACGCGCGGCTGGGGTTCGGCTCGTTCGCCGAGTACGTCGAGCGGCTGTTCGGGTATTCGCCGCGCACGACGCAAGAAAAGCTGCGCGTCGCGGAGGCCCTCGAGGAGCTGCCGGAGACGGCCCAGGCGCTGGCCGCAGGAACCGTGAACTGGTCGACGGTCCGCGAGCTCACGCGGGTGGCGGTCGCGGAGACGGAAGAAGCATGGCTCGAGGCCGCGAAGGGCAAGACCGTGCGTCAGGTGGAGGCGCTCGTGAACGGTCGGAGTCCAGGCGACACACCGGATTCGCCAAGCGATCCCAAGAAGCGGCGTCACGTCTTGCGCTTCGAAGTAACAGGCGAGACGCTGGCGACCTTCCGGGAGGCCGTCGCAAAGCTGCGGCGCGGCTGCGACTTCAAGCTCGACGACGACTCGGCGTTGCTGCTGATGGCTCGGCATCTCCTCGGCGGACCGACCGACGACGGGCGGGCGCCCTACCAGGTGGCGATCAGCGTCTGTCCGCACTGCGGCAACGGAGCGCAGCAAGCGTGCGGCGAGCTCGTTCCGGTTAGCTCCGAGGTCGTCGAGATGGTCCAGTGCGACGCCCAGCACATCGGCCCTGTCGAGAAAGACGCCCACGGGGGCGTGACCAAGCGCGCAACGCAAACCATTCCTCCGGCGGTGCGACGCAAGGTCGTGTGGCGCGACCACAAGCGCTGCGTCGTGCCGGGCTGCACGCACACTCACTTCGTCGACGTGCATCACCTGCACGCTCGCGCCGATGGCGGCGACCACGACCCTGACAACCTCGCCTGCTTCTGCGCCGCCCATCATCGCGCCGTGCACGACGGTCGCCTCATCGTCGAAGGCAAGCCATCGACAGGGCTGAGCTTTCGGCACGCCGATGGCACGAGTTACGGACAGCTGCCTTCGCCCAGGAACCAGGATCTACAAGCGAAACTGTTCACCGCGCTGCATGGGATGGGTTTTGGCGAGCGAGAAACTCGGCACGTATTGGAGCAGTTACGGCAAAGCCACCCAGGCGAAACCGACACGGGGGAGCTCCTCCGTGCGGCGTTGCTCGCGCTCACCTCGAGCTTGTAGAGTCGGAACGGGATAACCGCATGTTCTTGCTGAACGTGGACCTGGACATCGACTCTACGGATGACCTGACGCCGCTGCTGGAGGCGTTCGAACCCCACGCCTACTCGCTGGAGAGGCCGCCGGGGATGGCTTCATTCGAGCTCAACGAGCCCG
>DATLIL010001083.1:0-11100 GCA_035539475.1 Polyangiaceae bacterium | reverse complement strand
GGCGCGGACTTCGTCGGGCGCTGGGGCTCCGCGAGCGGCACGGTCGACGCGCGCCAGGTGAAGCCCAGGTGGAGCAGCACCAGCGCCACGAGCGGAGCCAGCACGCCGAGCACCGGCGAGAACACGCGCGAGAACACGCGCCCCTCCTTCTCGCGCGCGAAGCGCCGGCGCAGGCTGCCGAGCAGCGCGAACGTCAGCCCGATCCCGAAAAATAGCGCGTTCCAGCCGGGCCAGGCCGCGCCCTGACTGCGACCGAACAGCGGCGAGACGTCGAAGCGAGCGACCACGTCGTCGAGCACGCGCACCGTGAACGCCGCCGCCCCGTAGCTCACCACCGCGAGCAAGAGCGCCGATTTCACCGTCTCGAGCAGCTCCATCACGCGCGCGTGGTTTCCCCACACGGACTTGCGGAGCCGACGGATGAAGAGCAAGCCCGGCGTCAGCAACGTGCCGACGATACCGAGCATGATCAGCACGAGCTCGGTGTTCGTGAAACGGAACTTGCCGGTGAAGAGCTCGAGCGACGCCACGCTGCTCGACAGGCCGGCGACCAGCAAGCAAACGCCGAGCAGCGAGTAGAGCAGCAGCCGGGGGCGCGCGGTGCTCACCAGCAACGCCTCCGCTTCGAGCATGGCGCGCGAAGCCCGGGTCGGGTTGGGCCGGCGCTCGGTTCCGGGCGCGTCGAAGAAGGTGTCGGCCTCGGCGAACGGCTCGAGCGCCTGGCGCAGCTCGCTCATGTCCTGGTAGCGCTCGTCGGGGTTCTTGGCCATCGCGCGCTGGATCACGAGCTCCAGGTTCTCGGGCACCGCGGTGTTCTTCTGACGCAGCGGCGCGGGCTCCTCGGTGAGCACGGCCAGCACGACGCCCTGGATGTGCTCGGCCTCGAACGGCGGCTTACCGCTCAGCGCGGCGTAGAGGATGGCGCCGACGCCGTACACGTCCGAGCGATGATCGGCGACCTTGGCCGAGGCCTGTTCGGGCGACATGTACGCGGGCGTGCCCATGATCACACCGGCGCGGGTGAGCTGGGTGTCCTGCGAATCCATGAAGCGCGAGAGCCCGAAGTCGAGCACCTTGATCGTCGGCCGCGGCGAGATCGCGCCCGAGCTCTCCGCCAGCAAGAACACGTTGTGCGGCTTGAGATCGCGGTGCACCACGCCGCGCGCGTGAGCCGCCTCGAGCGCGCGGCAGATCTGGATCGCGACGTGCACCGCCGTCTGCACGTCGACCACCTTGCTGCGCTGCATGAGCGCGGCCAGATCCATGCCGTCGAGGAACTCGCAGACGATGTAAGCGAAACCCTCGGCGGTGGTGTCGACGTCGTACACGCCGACGACGTTGGGATGAGAGATGCAGGCCGCGGCCTCTGCCTCGCGCCGGAAGCGCGCCAGCACCTCGGAGTTGCTGGTGAACTCTGGCTTCAGCACCTTGATCGCGAAGCGCTTCTGTCCGATCCGCGTGTGGCGCGCGCCGTAGACACGCCCCATGCCACCAGCGCCGAGCACCGTCTCCACGACGTAGGTGCCGTTCAGACTCTTGCCGACGAGCGCGTCGTCGCTCGCTGGCTCGCCCGCCCATGAGCCGTCTGATTCGACGAGAGCGAGGGATTTTGCGCCCTCGCCGGCTGGCGGTGGGCGCACTATCGAGAGGAGGGACTTCAGCATCTGGCGGGAACCGGTGACCGCGGCCCCCCAGTGTAGCCGATCGAGGCGGACTTCCGCGCGCGTACATTGCAGCGAGGCGCCGCCAGGCCCAAAGCCGCCCGTCTGCCTCGAAATAAGCCAGCGCCAGGGCCCGCGCGACGGGGCAATGGCCCGGGCACGGCCCTCGGCGTCCCCGGCCAAGACAGGGTCGTCCAGGGCGTGCGACAGCGTGCTGCGCAACAGCGCACGCGACTCACCATCTCGCGCCTCGGCTGCGTCGTAGAGGACTAGCGCTCGGCAGATTTACTCCAGTGTTGATTGGTGAATACCGCTCTCGTCGCCGACCTTGACAGTGCGACGCCGCATGACGACAAGAACCCGTCGACGAGCACGGCGGTCACGTCGAGCTCGTCCAGTCACACTTGGTGCCAAGTACGCAAGGCAGAGGGAATTCGAGGGCTCATGTTGACCGTGCTCAATGTCGCCTATCCGTTCGCTCCCGTGAGTCGCGAAGCGGTGGGTGGACCCGAACAGGTGCTCGCTGCGATCGACGAAGCGCTGGTGGCTGCAGGCCATCGCTCGCTGGTCATGGCATGTCGTGGCTCCAGCGTCGCCGGCGAGCTCCTCGCCGTGGAGGCTACCAACGGCACCGTGGACGAATCGACGCGCCGCCGCTTGTGGGACGTCTACAAGACCTCGGTCAACGAGCTCTTGAAGCAGCGCAGCGTCGATGTGGTCCACCTGCATGGGGTGGATGCCGCAGAATACCTGCCGGAAACACAGACGCCGACCGTTCTCACGCTGCACCTTCCGGTCGACTCCTACCCCAAGACGCTGCTGCGTTCGCGCCCGGGGCTGTACCTGACCTGCGTGTCCAGTCCGCAGCGCCAGATCGTCGAGGCCGAGGTTCCGGTACACGCCACGATCGAGAACGGTGTGGATCTCGATCGCTTCAAGAGCGCTCCCGGCTCACCCGCGGGTTTTGCGCTCTGCCTCGGCCGCATCTGCCCCGAAAAGGGGATCGACGTCGCGCTACGCGCGGCCCGGCGTGGCCGCATGACCATGGTGCTGGCCGGCGGAGTGTTGCCCGATCCCGAGCATGAGCGTTATCTCGCGCGCGAGATCGTGCCCTTGCTCGACCAGCGCCGGCGCTACGTCGGCTCGATCACCGGCGGCGCCAAGCGCCGGCTCATGGCGCGCGCTCGCTGCGTTGTCATCACGAGCCGCATGGCGGAGACGAGCTCGCTCGTTGCCATGGAAGCGATGGCGTGTGGTACCCCGGTGCTGGCCTTCCCGGTCGGTGCGTTGCCCAACATCGTCGAGCACGGCAAGACCGGACTGATCGTAAAAAACGAGCACGAGCTCGCGGCGGCCTTCGGCAGCGTTCGTAGCCTGGATCGCACCCTGTGCCGCGAGCGGGCCGAGCGTCGCTTCGATCTGCGCCGCACCACCTCCGAATACCTCGCCCTGTACGGTAGGCTGCGCAAGGCCCCCCCGGCGCAGATGTAGGTGCGCGGAAATAGCCGCCGTTACCAACTACTCGGCCGGTATCTCGCTCTCGACAGCCGCGGCTCGGCCGCCTACCGTGGTGCGTCCGAGGGTCCAAGCCACTCGCCGTGTTGCGACGGTGATGTGGGATGGGTGCCGCAGGGAGAAGGAGGCAAGTGATGCGGATCATGAACTTAGTGCTGGTAGCAGCGCTCGGCGCGAGCGCTTTTGGCTGCAGCAAGGACGGTGAGGTGCTCGATTTCGTGAAGGAGAACGACTCTCTGGTCGCCGAAATCAAGAAGAGCTCGGACCCGGACGCGGCGCGCAAGGCGTTCGACTCCAAGAAGGACACGCTCAAGTCCAAGCTCGAGCCGCTGAAGAACGCGCGCGGCTTTCAGGTCAAGGAAGAGAGCATGACGGCCCTGACCAAGAGCCTGCAAGACGGCGTCACCACCGTGTGCAGCTTGCAGATCAGCGTCATGGGCGACGAGACCAAGAGCACAAAATACAAGACCTTGTGTGACGACTACACCAGCGTGATGAGCATGTAAGGCGGAGCGCGCCGCGCGGGAATCGACGTTCCCCGCGGCGCGTTGACCCCTCATGCAACGCGAGCTCCGAGCAGCCTTCCTTGCGGCAGGCCTGCTCGCGGCCGCCCTGGTCGGTTTCTGGGTGCTCTGCGTGCGCATGCCGGGCACGAGCTTCAGCGGCGCCTTGCCGCCGGCAGACGCCGCGCTCACGCGGGCCGCGGAGCGCCTGCGAGCCGACGTGCAGCACCTGGCTGGGCACATCGGCGAGCGCAATACAGCGCGACCGGACGCGCTGCGCGAGAGCGCCGATTGGATCGAACGGGAGCTCCGGCTAGCGGGCTACGCCCCGACCAGGCAGGGCTTCGAGGCCCTGGGCCAGCGCTACGACAACATCGAGGCCGAGCTCCCGGGCAGCGCGCCGGCGGCGGAGCTCGTCGTCGTCGGCGCCCACTACGACAGCGCGCTCGGCGCGCCCGGCGCCAACGACAACGGCAGCGGCGTGGCGGCGACGCTCGCGCTGGCGCGAGAGCTACGAAACGAGCGCTTTCCTCGGCGCGTCCGCTTCGTGCTCTATGCGAACGAGGAGCTGCCCCACTTCCAGACCGAGAGCATGGGCAGCACCCAGTCCGCGCAGCGCTCGAGGCGAACGGGCGAACGCATCGTTGCCATGTTGAGTCTGGAGACGCTCGGCTACTTCAGCAGCGAGCCAGGCTCGCAGAGCTACCCCTTCCCGCTTTCCTGGTTCTACCCGGTGCAGGGCGACTTCGTCGGCTTCGTCGGCAACCTCGGCTCGGCCTCGCTGGTGCGCCGCGCGATCGGCGTGTTTCGCAGTCACGAGGCCTTCCCCTCCGAGGGCGGTTGTCTGCCGGAGCAGATGCCGGGTGTCGGCTGGTCCGATCACTGGGCCTACTGGCAAGAGGACTACCCGGCGATCATGGTCACGGACTCGGCGCCGTTCCGTTACCCGCACTATCACACCCAGCGCGACACCCCGGAGGCCCTGGACTACGACCGCCTGGCGCGCGTCGTACGGGGTCTCGGCAAGGTGGTGGCCGACCTCGCCACGGCGCCTTAGGGCTACGCTGAGGCGAAGCGCAGCTGGCTTCGCGAGCCAGCACCTTGCCCGCGCCGAGGCATCGATGTTGCAGCCGGGCTACGCATGAAGCCGAGCACGCATCGCGACACGACCGTGACCAAGGTCGACGGCACGCATTCACCCCGCGGGCGCATGGGCCAGAAGTACCTGGCCACCGGCGTCGGGCTGGAAATGCGGCTCTGGGAGGACGAGCCCCCCGGAGAGCTTCAGCCGAGCACCGAACGCGATTACGAGGTGGTCGGCTACGTGCTGCGCGGTAAGGCGGAGCTGCACATCGAGGGGCAGCTCATCGTGCTGGCCCCGGGCGACTGCTACGTCGTGCCCCGGGGCACTCGCCACGCGTACCGCATTCTCGAGACGTTCAGCACGGTCGAGGCCACGCACCCGCCGGCCCACCTGCACGATCGGGATCAACCGCCGACCAAGCTCACGAGCTAGCCTTCTCGATCGCCTGCGGCGGAACGCTCGGCGCGGCCGGCTTGTCGGCTTCTGGCCGGTTCTTGCGCCACCACAGCGTCGAGCGCTCGGGCGTCCAGGGGTGCTCGAAGGACAGCCCGCGCAGCGCCTCGCCGAGCTCGCGCGCCGTTTGCGGGCGCTTGTTGGGGTTCTTCTCCAGGCACGACATGATCACGGCCTCGAGCCCCTCGTGAATCGGCTTGTCGATGCGCCTGGAAGGCGGCACCGGCTTCTGGTGCGCATGCATCACGAGCAGATCGTGACGCGTGCCGGCGTCGAACACCCGCTTGCCGGTGAGCAGCCAGTAGCCGACGCAGCCGAGCGCGTACAGATCGGCGCGCGCGTCCACCGGCGCCTGGAAACGCACCATCTCCGGCGCCATCACCGCCGGCGTACCGACGAAGCGCTTCTCGTCCTCGAGCTCCTCCGCCGTGGGGTGGCGATCGAGCACGAGACCGAAGTCGAGGACCTTGACGAAGTCGTACTCGCCGCCGAGGTGGCAGGCAAAGATGTTGGCCGGCTTGATGTCGCGGTGGACGAAGTTCTGAGCGTGCGCTTCTTCGAGCGAGTGGCAGGCCTGGATCAAGAGCTCGGCCGTACGCTCTGCGGGCTGCGGCCCGAAGCGCTCGACCAGCGTCTTCAGATCGAGGCCGTTCAAGAGCTCCATCACGTAATAGAAGGCGCCTTCACGCGTCACACCGAAGTCGAACACCTGAATGGTGTGCGGTGAGCTGAGTGACGCCGTGGCGCGCGCCTCGCGCGTGAACAGACGGAGCAGGCGCTCCGCGTCCCTGGGCCCGTGCTCGACCAGGATCTTGGGCCTGATCAGCTTGACCGCGGCCGGCCGTGCCAGCATGCGGTGATTGGCGCGCCAGACCTCGGCCATACCGCCGACGCCCAGCTGCTCCACCAGGTGATAGCTGCCGACCTCACGCGCCTTGACGATGCCCGCACTCAATCGATAGACGACGAGCGAGATGCGGTGGCCGAGGAGCGCCGCGATATAGGGCGAAGCGAGCAGAAACAGAAGCTCGCGTAGCTCGGGCCGCTTGGTCGCAGGCAAGGCCATCATCAGCGCTATCGGATCCATGGTCGCGGCGACCAGCAGTACGATCAGCGCCTTCTGCGGACTCGCCGGAATCAGCGCGCCGAAGGCCAGGATCGGGATCACCACGGGCGAGACCTGGCGCACGATCTCGCTCGGCGGCCAGGGCTCGGAGTGATGCAGCAGCCCGAGCAGGAGCGAGAGCACGAACAGGTAGCCGTAACCGAGATCGGTCACCACCGCCGGCTTGAGCGTCTTGAGCCGCGTCAAGCCGTACATCCCGAAGCTCACGCCGATCGCGACGCCGAGCAGCGTGAGCTCCGTGGATCGCTCGCGCGGCACCAAGCCGAGCACCGCGATCGCCGTGACGCCCAGCACGAGCGCCGCGATCAGGCTGATGCCCGCGAGCCTGTCCACGGCCGTGCCGAGCAGATCGCTGTGCAGCTCGAGGTTGGCCGCGGCGCGCACTGCCTCGCGCTCGTCCCAGGCCGGGCTGTCGCGGGCGACGGGAGCCTCGCCCTCCCCAGGGGCGGGCTCGATTCGCTCCGATACAGGAGGAAGCGATTTACGCACTGCGTCTACAGAGCTCGCCGGTCCCAAGGCGTCCTCAGCTTAGGCCGCTTTACAGCATGAGCGCCGAAAATGTCGCTTTTGAGAGGAGGTGAAAGCTGCGCGAAGCAGGGCCGAAACAATCAGTGACCAAGATGGTGATGCTCGTAACAAACGAGAAACGAACTCAGGCACCGGCCGTGGGTTCAAAACTCAGGACTCGTTGAAACGGAGACCATCAGCCCCATGAAAAAGCTGATTTTTGCCTTTTTAGTGATGATGATGGCCGGTTGGGCCTTGTTCGCAAGCCCCACACCAGCCTACGCCGACACCCCGGCGGCCGCTGCGGAAGCCCCCGCGCCGACCACGGCTGACCTCGACAAGCGCATCGCCGACCTCGAGGCCTATATCAACAACGGCGCTCGCGGCGACGACAAGACCTCCAAGGTCGCGGCACCCGGACCTGGCCACAACGGCTTCATGATGGTCTGTGCCGCCCTGGTGCTGTTCATGACGCTGCCGGGCCTCGCCCTCTTCTACGGCGGCCTCGTGCGTTCCAAGAACGTGCTGTCGATCATGGCGCAGTGCATGGGCATCGCGGGCCTCGTCACCATTCTGTGGTGGGCCTTCGGTTACAGCCTCGCCTTCGCGCCGGGTAACGCCTTCCTCGGCGGCTTCGACTACGCCCTGCTGAAGGACGTCGGCTCGGCCCCCAACACCACCTACGCCGGCTGGGTTTCGCAGAACACGTTCTCGATGTACCAGCTGATGTTCGCCATCATCACCCCGGCCCTGATCGTCGGCGCCATCGCCGAGCGCATCAAGTTCGGCGCCCTGCTGATCTTCGTCACCGCCTGGATGCTGATCGTCTACTTCCCCCTCGCCCACATGGTCTGGGGCGGCGACGGCCTGATGAACGGCGTGTGGAACGCCAACGCCTCGATCAAGGCGATCGACTTCGCGGGCGGCACCGTCGTCCACATGTCCTCCGGTTGGTCGGCGCTCCTGCTCGCCATCATCGTCGGCAAGCGCAAGGGTCACGGCAAAGAGAACTTCGCGCCGCACAGCCTGGTGCTGACCATGGTCGGCACGGGCATGCTGTGGGTTGGCTGGTACGGCTTCAACGCCGGCAGCGCGGTCGCCGCGGACGGCGTCGCCTCGGGCGCCTTCATGACGACGACCCTGGCCGCCGCCATCGCGGGCTTCGCCTGGGCCGCCATCGAGTGGCTCACCAAGGGCAAGCCCACCGTGCTCGGCTTCTGCTCCGGCATCGTCGCGGGCCTGGTCGTGATCACCCCGGCCGCCGGCTTCGTCAACGCCACCGGCGCCGTCATCATCGGCGTGGCGGCGGGCATCATCCCGTTCTTCGCCTGCACCAAGCTCAAGCACATGCTCGGCTACGACGACGCGCTCGACACCTTCGGCGTTCACGCCGTGGGCGGCACGCTGGGCGCGCTCATGACCGGCTTCCTCGCGACGCCGGACGCGAACGCGAACCTGCTGCTCAACCTCAAGGACGTCGTCGGCGCCACCCTCTGGCTGGAGCAGATCAAGGCCATGGGCCTCACGCTCGCACTGTCGCTGGCCGGCACCGCGGTCATTGGCTACGCCCTGAAGTTCACCATCGGCCTCCGCCCCTCGGAAGAGGAAGAGGAAGCCGGCCTGGACGTCACGGGTCACGGCGAGAAGGGCTACGAGCTGGGCACGGGCGTCGGCTGAGACCCCACCAGTTCCAACCCCAACACTGACGAAAGGCCCCGGGCGACCGGGGCCTTCGTCTTTTTGTGGACACCGTATTGAACATGAAAATCAAAATCGAGTTGTCGCAACAGTGGCCCTGGAATAGGGGTCGACCATGATGAAGCCGAGCCAGCGACTTCGATTCTCAGCCGTGTTCATGCTGCCCCTGGGCGCCAGCCTGTTCGCCGCCGGCTGCGGTCCGAGCCATGGCGCGGCGAGCGCGCCTCCCCCGCCCGCGAGCGCCAGCGTGGCGAGCTCGGAGCCGCCATCGGCCGAACCGCGCCTCAAGGCGCTGAAGCAGCTCACGCCCAGCGGCGAGAACGCCGAGGCCTACTGGTCGATGGACGGCAAGCAGCTCATCTTCCAGGCGCACCAGGGTGAGGGCTGCGATCAGATCTACCGCATGCCGGTCGACGCGCCGAAGCCGGTGCTGGTCTCGACCGGCAAGGGTGCGACGACGTGCTCGTACTTCCTGCCTGGCGATCAGCAGATCATCTACGCCTCGACGCATCTGGGCGGCGACGCCTGCCCGCCGAAGCCCGATCACAGCCAGGGCTACGTCTGGGCGCTCTACGACAGCTACGACATCTTCAAGGCCAACGCAGACGGCTCGAACCTCAAGCCGCTGACCAGCACGCCCGGCTACGACGCCGAGGCGACGGTGTGCAAGAAGGACGGCTCGATCATCTTCACCTCGGTGCGTGACGGTGACATCGAGCTCTATCGCATGAACGCGGACGGCGGCGACGTGAAGCGCCTGACGCACACGCCCGGCTACGACGGCGGTGCTTTTTTCAACGACGATTGCTCGAAGATCGTCTGGCGCGCCTCGCGGCCCAAGGGCGCCGCGCTCGAGGACTTCAAGGCGCTGCTCGCGAAGAACCTGGTCCGCCCGAGCAAGCTCGAGCTCTACGTGGCCAACGCCGACGGCTCGGACGCGACTCAGGTCACCTACCTCGACGTCGCTTCGTTCGGGCCGTACTGGATCCCGGGCTCCGAGCGCCTCATCTTTTCGAGCAACTACGGCGACCCCAAGGGCCGTGAGTTCGAGCTCTGGGCCATCAACGCCAACGGCACCGCGCTCGAGCGTGTCACCAACTCACCCGGGTTCGACGGCTTTCCGATGTTCTCGCCCGACGGCAAGACGCTCGCCTTTGCGTCGAATCGAGCGACGGAGCCGGGCAAGCGCGACACCAACCTGTTCCTGGCGAGCTGGGACAGCGCAGCGACGGGAGCGCTCGTCGAGACGGCGGCCGATCGCGTGCAGCGCGACATCGCCTGGCTCTCCGATCCCGCGCGCGAAGGCCGTGGCCTCGGCACCAAGGGCCTGCAAGCGGCCGGTGAATACATCGAGCAGCGTCTGACCAAGCTCGGGCTCACCCCCGCTGGCGAAAACGGCACCTATCGCGACAACTTCGAGGTCGCCAAGCGCGTCCAGATCGGCAAGGAGACCAGCCTGACGCTCGGCGAAAAGAGCGTCGAGCCGAGCGCGTTCCAGCCGCTGGCTTTCTCGGCGCAGGGCCAGGCCGAAGGTGAGCTCTTGCTCGCTGGCTACGGCATCGTCGCCAAGGAGCTCGGCATCGACGACTACCGCGGCCTGAACGCCAAGGGGAAGATCGTCGTGGTGCGGCGCTTCGTGCCCGAGTCCGACAAGCTGGCGAAGCCCGGTGACCAGCGTCGCTACGGCGACCTCTGGTACAAGGCCGTCACGGCGCGAGCCGCGGGCGCAGCGGGCCTGATCGTCGTCGACGCCCCCACGCCCCCGGCCAAGGCCAAGGGCTGGAAGATGCCGGACGAGGCCAAGTTCCCCGAGCTCGTCCGCGAGAACTACGGCGACGCCGGCATCCCCGTGGTGATCGTGAGGCGCCAGAGCTTCGAGCCGACGCTGAACGAGCTCACGCAGAAGAAGAAGGCTCGCGCTGCGCTGAACGTCGCCCTGAGCTACGAGAAGCAGGCCGCCTTCAACGTGATCGGGCGCATCGCCGCCAACGCCCCGCCCGCCGAGCGCATCCCCGGCGAGATCGTGATCGGCGCTCACTACGATCACCTCGGCTTCGGCGGGCAGCACTCGCTCGCTCCGGACAGTACCGCTCCGCACGTCGGCGCCGACGACAACGCCTCGGGGGTCGCCGGGATCCTGGAGGCCGCCCGCATCTTGAAGAGCTTGCCCAAGCTGAGGCAGGACGTCCTGATCATGGCGTTCTCCGCCGAAGAGAGCGGCGTGCTCGGCTCGTCGCACCTGGTTCACGAGCCGCCCAAGGGCCTCGAGATCAAGAACATCCGCGCGATGCTGAACCTCGACATGGTCGGTCGTCTGCGCGAAAACCAGCTCACCGTGCTCGGCTCCAAGACGGCCACCGAGTGGGACAGCCTGCTCACCGCCGCCTGCGATCGCCAGCGCATCGAGTGCGGGCTCAGCGGCGACGGCTACGGCCCCAGCGACCAGACGTCGTTTTACGCCGCCGGCGTTCCGGTGCTGCACTTCTTCAGCGGCTCACACACGGACTATCACAAGCCGAGTGACACGGCCGATCGCATCAACGCCGCCGGCGC
>DATLIL010001082.1:0-2266 GCA_035539475.1 Polyangiaceae bacterium | reverse complement strand
ACGCTCACGCTGGCCCTCGGCGTCGAACGCATGGCCAGACGCCGCGCCGTGGTGCGCCGGCTGAGCGCGGTGGAGGCCCTCGGATCCGTAACGGTGATCGCGACGGACAAGACCGGCACGCTCACCGAAAACCGCCTCAAGGTCGTCGAGGTGTTCACGAGCGACGAAGCCGGGCTGATCGCAGCGGCAGTCCTGGCCAACGACGCGGACGAGCAAGGTTCGGCCGGCGATCCGCTGGACCTGGCTCTACTGGATCATGCGCGCCGCGGGGGCTTCGACGTCTCCGCCATCCGCCGCGGCAGCCCTCGTCTTTCGGCGCGGCCTTTCGACAGCACCTGGAAGTACATGCGCGTCACCGTGCAATCCCCCGCCGGCCCGACCAGCTACTTGAAGGGCGCGACGGAAGCCATTCTGCCGCGTACCCGTCTGGAGGCTGCGGAGGCTCGGGCCTGGCGCGACATCGTGGAACGGGAGTCGGAGCGCGGCCACCGCATCATCGCGGTTGCCAGGGGCCGGGACGAGGACGAGCTCGAGCTGATAGGGCTCGTGGCCTTCTGGGATCCCCCGCGGGAGGGCGTGCGTGCGGCGATCGGCTCGGTGCTCCAGGCGGGCGCTCGCGTCTTGATGATCACGGGTGACCATCCGACGACCGCCGGCGCGGTGGCCGCGCAGGTGGGCTTCGAGACGCCGCGAGTGGTCACGGGCGACGAGCTCCGTGCGCTGCCCGCCGAGGAGCGCACCAGACGTCTTGCGTCCGTGGACGTGATCGCACGGGCCACCGCCGAGGACAAGCTCCTCATCGTCGAAGCCCTGCAGCGTGCTGGCGAGGTCGTGGCCATGACGGGAGACGGCATCAACGACGCGCCAGCGTTGAAGAAGGCGGACGTCGGCGTGGCGATGGGGAAGCGCGGCAGCGACGTGGCGCGTGAAGTGTCGGATCTGGTGCTCCTGGACGACAACTTTTCCACGATCGTCAGCGCCGTCGAAGAGGGACGGAACATCCGGGACAACATTCAGAAGTTCATTCGCTTCACGTTTTCCACCAACGTGGCGCTGGCCATCCTCGTACTCGGCGGAGCAATCGGTTCTTACGCGATCGGGCTGCGTGACGGCGCCGGCGCTCTGATCCTGCCCCTGACTGCCATTCAAGTACTGTTCATCAACTTCGTTGGCGACGGGCCGCCCGCGCTGGCCCTGGCCATGGACAAGAGTCCGTCCGCCATGCGCAATCCACCCCAGCCGAGCGCGACGCCACTGCTCGATCGACGTGCGCTGGGCTTCATTCTCATGAGCGGATCGCTGCACGGCGCATTCGGCCTCGGGCTACTGCTGCTTCTGCCTCGCTTCGGCCTGGAGGTCGCGGCGATCCAGACCCTGGTGTTTCTCTACGAGGCCTCGGCCAAACTCGTCTCCGTCTATCCCGCACGGCGCGGGGCCGGCGAGACGACGCCCAACCGCGCGCTGCGCATCGCGCTGGGGCTGGGGCTCACCTTGATCGCGTGCTGCATCGCGGTTCCCCCACTGCGCGCCGTCCTGGGACTCACCATGCCGTCAGCCACGGGAGTCCTCGGTGTCGCCCTCTCGGTTTTCGCGACCTGGGCGATCGCCGAGCTCGTCGTGCTGCGCGGTAGCCCCGGGTTCTGGTCCCGCGCTACGCGTCCCGCTGTGCCCTGACCCGCCGCGAGCCAGGTTTGAACCTGGCCACCGGCCCCCCCCAGGGCTGGCGAGCTCAGCTCAGTGCCTGATCGAGAGCACGCAGCGCGTCGATGGTGGTGAACACGCCGACGACCTTCCTGCCGCTGGTCACGACCGCCGAGCCGAGCTTGCGTTTGGCCATCTCGCGCACGACGCCCTGCAGCGGCGCATCGCCGGCGACGCAGTAGACGTCAGGGCTCATCGCCTCCTCGACCCGTACCTCGCTGGGATCCACGCCTTGCAGGGTCTCTACCAGGTGCAAGTCGCGCAGAGAGACGATACCGACGAGTCGGCCGCCGGTTAGCACGGGTAGGTGCCGAATCCGCTTCTTGCGCATCAGCTCGTGGGCCAAGCGGAGCGGTTGCTCTGCACCGATCTGCGCAGGGCTCTTGGTCATGTAGTCTGCAACGGTCATCAGCTTTCTTCGAGTGGGCATGCGGGGCGCTCGAGCACCTGCCGTGCCAACCCGTAATTTTCGCGGCGGAGCCCTCGGTCGGAGGCGGACGGCGCACGATCTGCGCGTTGGCCGGGACGACGCAAGAGCTGCGCTTCCAGGGCACAGGACTCCGGC
>DATLIL010001081.1:0-6170 GCA_035539475.1 Polyangiaceae bacterium | reverse complement strand
AAGTAACCGACGGTGGTGCCGGTGCTGCCGTTGCCGGGCGGGAACTCCTTCTGGGTGCCACCGGTGTCGGCGAGCTCGGCGCGGAGGGTGCTGCCCACACCCACGACCGGCGGGTCCTGCGTGTTGATCGGCTGGATGCGGATCGACGAGACGTCGTCGTTCCAGCTACCCGAGCTGCGGCCCGCGCCGGTGTTCGTCAGGCAGATGGTGTCTCCGGTGAGGACGGTGGAGAAGCCGCTGAAACCGCTGTTCTGGTAGAGCACCGCCTGGTAGCCCGGCGCCACGCGGATCGACGACAGCTTGTCGTTACCGACGCCCATGTTCGCGACGTCGTAGTCGCCGACGCCCTTGCCCGCGGCCAGACCGAAGAAGTTGCAGTCCTCGTACAGCATCGCGGTGGCCGAACAGGCGGCGCAGGGACCACCGCAGTCGACGCCGGTTTCGCCCTGGTTCTGCGCGCCGTCGTTGCAGGTGCCACCGCCGCCGGCGGGGTCGGAACAGGTGTCGGCGCCGCCCATCTGGTACCAGCGCATGTAGTCGACGTCGAGAATGGCCTTGCTCCAGTCCGTGACCTGGATCTGTCCGCCGAGGTCGCCGCCGAGCGCCATGTTGATGATGACGAACATCGGCACGTTGTATTCGCTGGCGTGGCCGTTGGTGCTGACAGTGCCCTGCGAGACACCGTCGACGAACGCCTCCATCACGTCCGCCGTCCACTTCAAGCCGTAGATGTGCCAGCCCTGGTAGCCGCTGCCGCCGTCGCCGTCGACGCCCGCGCTGCCCTGCCCGGACCAGTCGTTGACCTTCCAGATCTTGCGGCCGCCGCCCCACTGACCGTCCCAACCGCCGCAGTCGGTGCTGCCACCCTCGGGCCAGTTGTTGCAGGCGTCCATGTTGCCGTCGCCACCGATGTAGATGGAGTTGGAAGCCATCTTGCCGTTCGGCGACTGCCACTCCATGAGGTCGTGCTCGGGCGCCCAGGGCCAGGGCGTGCTGCCAGGCGGCGGCCCCTCGTTGATGTTGTTGCCGAGGAACCAGATCGCGGGCCACAAGCCCGACTGCCTCGCCACTCCCTGGAACGGCAGGCGCGCCCTGAACTCGATGTAGCCGTATTGCAGGGCCACCTTGTGCTTCGAGATCATGCGGCCCGAGGTGTAGGGCTTCTGGCCCGAGCTGCCGTTCCAGTACTGAGCGCAGGCGCTGTTGTTCGTGCAGTCGATGCCGTCGTTCCGCGCGCGGATGGTGAGGCGCCCGTTCTCCACGCAGTAGTTCCAGTTGCCGTTGGTGTACGCCGGATCGGCGCACTGGCGATTCGTGTAGTTCTGCTGCTCGCCGTTGACCTGCAGGTTCTGGAACGTCCACTTCGTCCCGTCGATGTACGACTTGCTCTGGCCCGCGCCGTTCACGCCGCCGAACTCGTCGTTCACCTTGCAGCGGTAACCGGCGTTGACGTACGCCTGCGCAAAGCTGCTGTGCGTGCTCAGCGCCTCCTGTACGACGACCGTCGTGCCGTCAGGCGCGCTCTGATTGTTCATGCAGGCGCCAGAGGCCATGGCCGCTGCGCCCGCGAACAGTGCCGAACCAAACAACGACGACGAAATCCTGAGCATGGTTGTTCTCCCGAACGTCCCATTCAGCAACAGTCGTGCCGTCGCCAGACATCGAGTACCCCCCATATATTCCTAGTGCTTTCCTCAATTGGTCTTGGCGCCGACACGAACGCGCTGCGCATGTCGCGCATCGAGACTTCTCGAATCGCGCACGCTGCGACGACGGCGACGCCTCGCGTCAACCCTTCTGGCAACGATGAAGTCGTGGCTCGGCTCGTGGCGGCGTCCAGCACGGCAACCGCGGAGGTGAAACATGGATGCCGGCGCGATCCGCGCACGGGAGAACCCTTGCGGGAGTCGCCGCCTTGTCGGCGGTCGGGGCAAATGCAAGGATTCCGCGCGACTGAAGGAAACTCGCGGATGAAGCCAGAAATCTACGACTTGCCCAATGACCGAGCGCGCCTGGACGAGGTGCTGAAGGGACGCCAGGGGTTGCTCGATCCGGAGGAGCTCGCGCGGGTCTCGGCCATCTTCGCCGACGTCCGCCAGCGTGGCGACACGGCGATTCGCGAAATCACCCAGAAGTTCGACAAGATCGAGCTGAGCTCGCTGCGTATCTCCGCCAGCGCGGCAGACGAGGCGGTTGCCGGGCTGACCCCGGATCTCGCGACCGCCATCGAGGTCTGTCGCGCCCGCATGGCAGCGGTGAACGCCGCGCTCATGCCGAGCAAGAAGGTGGAGCACCGTCTGGACGAGCACACCCTGTTCGGCGAGACCTGCACGGCACTCGACTCCGTTGCAGTGTGGGTACCTTGTCGCAAGGGCCCGCTGGTCTCCACCGCGCTGATGCTGGTCGTGGCTGCGCAGGTCGCCGGGGTGCCCCGCATCGCGCTTTGTACGCCCCCGCTGGCCGACGGCAAGCCCGACCCCGCCACGATGGCGGCCGCCAGGATCGCGGGCGCGACCGAGTTCTACGTCGGTAACGGCGTCGCCTTGCTCGCCGGCCTCACGCTGGGCACGGAATCGCTGACCGCGGTCGCCGGCATGTTCGGCCCCGGTCCGTCGGGCATCACCCTGGCGATGGGCATCGCAGGAATGTACGGCAAGAAGACCTGCCTCGGGCTCGGACCGAGCGATTGCCTGGTGCTGTGCGACGAGACCGCCGACCCGCGCTTCGTGGCGCTCGATCTCATGACGGAAGCGGAGCACGGCCCCGACTCGAGCGCGCTGCTGGTCACCACCTCGCGCGCCCTGGCCGAGCGGGTGCAGGCCGAGCTTTCGGCGCGAATCGCCGAGGTCGCGGAGCCGCGGCGCTCGGTGCTGCAGAAGATCTTCGGCCCTGGCGGCCGCGGTGCCCTGGCCGTGTGCCCGAGCCTCGATGCCTGCATCGAGCTGACCAATGCCTTCGCCCCCGAGCACATGCAGATCGCTTGCTCGGCGGCGAACACCGAGCGCGTCCTCGCGTCCTCTCCACGGTCCGGTGAGATCCTGATCGGCCAGCAGACACCGTTCTCGTCGGCCAACTACGCCCTCGGCATCACGGCGGTGCTGCCCACCAACGGCTACGCGCGCTCGCTGTCGGGCGTCACCAGCCGCGACATGCTGCGCTACTCGACGCTGGGCAGCCTCGACGCCGCCGGGCTCGCCAAGCTCGTACCCAGCATCGGCACCCTGGCCCGCTACGAGGGCCTGCCCTGTCACGCAGAAGCGTCCGAGGCGCGCCCTCGCTACAGAGACTCGAAGGCCTGAAGCACTCGGGGCACGAGGCCCGGGCTCAGTCGAAGACGACGGTCTTGTTGCTGTAGATCAGCACGCGGTCGTCGAGGTGCCAGCGCACGGCGCGGGCGAGCACGACCTTTTCGAGGTCGCGGCCCTTGCGGATCAGGTCGTCGATCGAGTCGCGGTGCGAGGAGCGCACGACGTCTTGCTCGATGATCGGGCCCTCGTCGAGCGTCTTGGTGGCGTAGTGCGCAGTCGCGCCGATCAGTTTCACGCCGCGCTCGTAGGCCTGGTGATAGGGCCTGCCGCCGATGAACGCCGGCAAGAACGAGTGGTGAATGTTGATCACGCGGCCGTCGAAGTGCGAGACGAACTCTGGTCCCAGGACCTGCATGTAGCGAGCGAGCACCACCAGATCGATGCCGTGTTCGTCGAGTAGCGCGATCTCCCGACGCTCGACCTCGGCCTTGTTCTGACCGTCCTTCGGTGAAAGGTGAAACGGCACGCCGAAGGTCTTGGCCACCTTCTCGAGGTCGGGGTGGTTGGAGAGAACCATCGCGAGCTCGCAGTGGAGCTCCCCGGACTGATGCCGGAGCAGCAGGTCGTACAGGCAGTGATCGTACTTGGAGACGTAGATGGCGACGCGCTTGGGCTTGTTGGCGTAGAGCAGCCGGTAGCGCATGCCGAAGCGGCCCGCGACCTCTTGCACCGCGCGCTCCATGGTCGCCCGGTCCGACTGCAGCTCGCTCATGTCGAAGCGCAGGCGCTGAAAGAACTGACCCGCGATCGAATCGGTGTGCTGGCTCGAGTCGAGGATGTTGGCGCCGTAGCCGTAGAGGACCTGGGCGAGAGCCGCGACGATACCGCGGCGATCGGAGCAAGAGACGAGGAGCGTGGCGAGCTCGGGCGTGGACACGGCCCCGAGTCTACAACGGGGAACCCTCGACGGTGAGAAGACCGGCCGAAGAACCGATGAACATGACGCGCCAGGCCCGCTGCCGGTCGGCGGAACGAGCCACCAGATCGGCCAGAACGCCGCCGCGCGAGTAGCCCTCGAGCACGCTCTCCTCGCCCTTGTCGAAGCCGAGGAGCGGCAAGCGCGAGTGATAGCCCGGCGCTTTCTTGACCCGGCGAAGTCGATAGGCGGCGAACAAATCCGCGATCTCGCGCTCGCGATAGGCGGCCCGGACCGCGCGGCTCAGGAGTGACAAGGTTCCCGCCGCGGCCTCGTCGTCGCCGTCGTTCATGCCCTCGATGAAGACCAGATCACCGGCCGCCCATTCGAACAACCCGGTCAGACGTCGGACGCGCTGCTCGTCCAGCGCCTGGTCGAGCGCCTGGCGATTCACGATGCCCGTCGCGACGAACGACTCGCCGCAGCGCTGGCCGCGGCGGAAGGCCTCCTCCAGCATGTCGTCGAGCTTGCCGGCGTCGAGCTGCTTGCGCTCGGTCAGGCAGGCACCGAGCAGCGCAGCCGGATCGGTGGACGCGGTGGCGCCGAGCTCGCCCGAGCGAAAGAAGCAGCGCACGCGATCGACGCCGGCCGTGGCCGCGACGAGGCCCGTCTTGCCCTCGAAGGCCAGGCGGTAGAGCTTGGCCGGCAGCGTCATGCGATCGATCGCGCTGCGCTCGGTGGCGAGCAACGCTACGGGGTCGAAGAAGCGGTAGGCCGGACGCGCCGCCAGACGCGCCAGCTCGTGCATCGAAGAGATCGGCAGGAACGGCCCCTCGGCGCGCGAGACCAGCGTGTCGACGCCAGCGCGGGCCGTGGCGATCATCTCCAGCATCTTCGCCAGGCGCACCGGGCCGACGACGTTGCCGCCGGGACGGCGCAGGCGATAGCTGAGATCGCTTTCGAAGGTCGAGAGGGTGATCGCCTCTTCGATCCCTGCCGGCTGCTCCGGGGGGTAGCGCACGGGTACGGAGCTCGGAGGCCGGCGCGGCAAGAGGTTGGGCGCGATCGGACGCGAGCCGATCATGGCGCGCACGTCGCTGCGCAGGTGAACCACACCCAGATCGACGAGCGAGCTCACCAGCCGCGGTGGATCCATGTCCTGCCCGTAGCGGCGGATCACGCCGTCGAGCTCGTCCGCCAGGTCACGCGCGCTGCCCGGCCGCGTCGCGCGGTCTTGCGCCAGCGTCCGGCGCAGGATGTCCAGCAGCTCGGGCGGGAGGTGCTCGCCACGTTTCTCGAGCTGGCTGAGGTCGCCCCGGTGCAGGCTCTCGAGGATCTCCACGGGCGTGCGTCCGCGGAACAGCGGGCAACCGATGAGCACCTCGGACAGCACCACCGCCAGCGAGAACAGGTCGCTGCGCGGGTCCACCTTGAAGCCCATCGCCTGCTCCGGCGAGATGTAGCCGAGCTTGCCCTTGATGTCTCCCGGGTTGGAGCGGTTGTCGTTGATCACGCTCGAGACGATGCCGAAGTCGGCGAGCTTCACCTCACCGGCGCCGCCGACCAGGATGTTGCTCGGCGCCACGTCGCGGTGCACCACGCCGAGCGGCAGGCCCGTGATCTGATCACGCGCGGTGTGAGCGTACTCGAGCGCCTCGAGCACGCGGCGCACGATGAAGAGCGCCTGCGCCAGCGGCATGACCCGGCCGCGCGCCGTCAGCGCCGACATGATCCGGCTCACCGACGGACCGTCGACGTACTCGAGCACCATGAAGAGCTCGCCCGAGTGCTCCCCGAAGTCGATCACCTGAACCAGGTTCGGATGGCTCAGGGCGGAGTGAACGCGAGCCTCGTCGCAGAACATCTTGTTCAGGCGCTCGTCGGCGGCGAGCTGGGGCAAAATCCGCTTCACCGCGAAGCGCTTCTGGAATCCATGTGGACCGTCGCGCCGCGCTTCGTACACCTCGCTCATGCCGCCGGTAGCGATCAAACGCAATAGCTCGTAC
>DATLIL010001080.1:0-4420 GCA_035539475.1 Polyangiaceae bacterium | reverse complement strand
GCTCCCGGAGCCTCGGTGAAGCTGGCGCGCAGGGCAGCGCCCGGCTTGACGAACTCGCTGGCCTTGAGCTTGGCCGGGTTGTAGCGCTCCTCGGCGCCCAGCAGCACCCGGCAGCGATACGTGCCAATTTCGAGATCGATGCTGCCGGCTGCGTCGTCCAGGGCGACGACCTTGGCGGTGTAAGCCTTGAACGGCTTGAGTGCACCCGCGGGTGGTGGCGGCCACGATTTGCGACTCGGCACCGTGAACGGCGGCAAGAGGTCGCGGCGCTTGGCGTACGCGTCGAGGTTCTCGCGCACGGCCTGGCGCGCAGCGGCCTGCAGCGCCGGGTCGATGCTGGTGTGTACGGTGTAGCCGCCCTTCTTGGCACGCTCGCCGCCCACCTCGTCGAGCAGCTTCTTCACCGGCGAGACGATCTCGGGGATCAGGTCGGACTCGCCCTCGCTGGCAGGCTCGAGGTAGAGCGGCGCGGCGCTGGCGCGGTCGTAGAGCTCGCGCGTGACGAAGCTCTTTTGCAGCATCTGATCCAGCACGTAGCGCCGCCGGGCCAGCGCCTTGTTCGGGTCGTGCCGCGGCGAGTACTTCTCCGGTGACGCGATCGTGCCGGCCAGGAGCGCCGCCTCGGCCAGATCGAGCTCGCGCGCCTTCTTGCGGAAGTAGTAGCGCGAGGCCTCCTCGATGCCGTAGCGGCCGTGACCGAGGTAGATGTGGTTGAGGTAGAGCGAGAAGATCTCGTCCTTGCTCAGCGTCTGCTCCAGGCGCCGAGCCAGAATCGTCTCCTTGATCTTGCGCTCGTAGGTGCGCTCGGGGACGAGCAGGACGTTCTTGATCACCTGCTGCGTGATGGTGCTGGCGCCCTGCTTGCTGCGGCCGGCGCGCAGGTTGGCCCACAGCGCGCGCAGCATGCCGATGTAGTCGAGCCCCTCGTGCTCGTAGAAGCTGGCGTCCTCCGCCGCCAGGAACGCGAGCTTCACGTGGTCCGGAACGTCGCTGAACGGGATCACGGTGCGGCGCTCTGTGTAGATGCTGGCCAGCAGCGTGCCGTCACGGGCCAGCACGCGCGTGACCTGCGGTGGATCGTAGCCGTGCTTGAGCTGCTCCACCGCCGGCAGCTGGCTCTCGTAGTGCCGCACCACGAGCCAGACGGCGACGATCGTCGCGAGCAAGCCGGCGCCGAGGGCGATGCCGGCGATCTTCAGGATCTTGAGCGCCAGGCGCAGGCGCCGATCCATCTCGGGCTTGGCTTCCGCGCCGGGCGGTCCGGGCATCTGGGGCTGCTCGCGCGGCTCGGGCGGCGTCAGGCTCATCTCTTCTGCAGCACGTTCATGAGCACGACGGCGAGCAGAACGCCGGCCAGCAGGCAACCGAACGCCACGCCGACCAGTAGTCCGACGCCTGGCTTACGTGCCGGGGCAGTCGGAGCGTGAGAGCCCTGCGCTGAGCTCGGCTCCACCACGACCGAAGACGCGATGCGGATCGAGGGAATGGCGCGTGCGGCCGCTCCGCCGAACGGTCTGAGCGCCTCGGCAAACTCGGCCGCCGACTGAAAGCGGTCATCCGGCTTCTTTGCCAGCGCCTTGTTCAAGACCGCGTCGAGGCCGCCGGGGAACGTCTTGTCCGGCACCCGTTCACTGAGCGCGATCGGCGGCTCGATCACGTGCTTCTGGATGTACTCCATGGGCGTGCGTGCGGTGAACGGCAGCTTGCCGGTGAGCGTCTCGTAGAGGATGACCGCCAGCGAGTAGGTGTCGCTGCGGGCGTCGAGCGTCTTGCCCTGGGCCTGCTCGGGGGACATGAACTCCGGCGTCCCGAAGACCATGCCTTCTTGGGTGAGGATCACACTACCGGGCTGCATTTGACGCTCGGTGACCTTGGCCAGCCCGAAGTCGAGCACCTTGGGGAAATCCGTCAAGCCGCCCTGCTGGCAGAGAAAGATGTTCTCCGGCTTGAGATCGCGGTGGACGATGCCGAGATCGTGGGCTTCTTGCAGCGCGCCACAGACCTGGATCAAAACGGGGATGGCGCGCTCGGCGACGAGCGGACCCTCCTTGCGCACGGCCTGGTTGAGGTTCTTGCCCTCGAGCAGCTCCATGACGATGTAGAGGGAGCCATCCTCCTCGAGCTCGCCGAACATGAAGACCTTGACCGTGTTCGGGTGGGTAAGCTGGCTCATCGCCCGCGCCTCCCTGCGAAAACGCGAGGTCAGGTCTTTGCGACCGGCGAGCTTGGGGTGAAGGATCTTGATCGCCACCATCCGGTTCATGGCCGGCTGGGACGCCTTGTAGACGGAGCCCATGCCCCCGGTGCCGATCTTCTCGAGGATCCTGAACTGACCGCCGAGAATCTCGCGGCCGATGAAGGGATCCTTGGGGCGCATGTCCGGCCGACCATACCAAAACTCGCCCTTTGAGCGCAGCCATCGCACAATACGCGCGATACCTCGGAGATTTCTGAGCCCATGCAGCCGGACTACCTCGAAAGTGCCCTACTCCGGGCGGCCGGCTTCCGGCACGCCTTCTTCACGCGCAAGGGCGGCGCATCGAGCGGCCCCTACAGCTCTCTGAACTTTTCGGTCTCGGTCGGCGACGAGCTCGAGCTCGTGGCCGAGAACTTCTCGCGCGCAGGCCGGGTACTGGGCGTTCCCGGCGATCACATCGCGGTGCTCTCGCAGGTCCACGGCAACGTCGCGCTGGTGCTCGACGACACCGAGCTCGCACGTGGACCGCTCTGGCCACGCCTGGCGGAGCGCGAGGGTGACGCGCTGACCAGCCGCGCTCCGGGGTTGGCCTGCGCCGTCCGTACCGCAGACTGCGTGCCCATCCTGGTGGGCGAGCGCCGGAGCGGCGCGGTCTCGGCAATCCACGCCGGCTGGCGCGGCATCGTCAGGGGCGTGCTGGAGGCAGCCCTCGCCAGCCTGCGCGAGATCGCTGGCGAAAACCCCGAGTTTGTGGCTGCGATCGGCCCCCATATTGGTCCGGCCGCCTTCGAGACCGGTGAGGACGTGGCCCGAGAGCTCGAGGCGAGCAGCCCGGCCCGGGACGTCGTCTCGACGAGGGGCGGACGCCCCCACGTCGCCCTCGGGGCCATCGTGGCCGCCAAGTTGGAAGCTGCCGGTGTCTCACGGACACAAATCGATGACGTCAGTGGTTGCACCGCGACTGACCCAGAACGGTTCTTTTCGTACCGTCGCGATGGAAAACGAAGCGGCCGGCACCTTTCCGCGATCGTCCCCCAAAGCTAGACGCGCCATGCGTCTCCAATCCCCGTGAAAATAGTGGTACTTGTCCTACTTGCGCCCACAATCGCACTCGTGACAAGCTCCATGTTTAGCCCAGTGTGTGCTTCGGCTACACGCGGTCGAGTCGAGAAGTAAGCCCATGCTTTCCGTCACCTGCCCGAAGTGCTCCGCGCGCTACTCGATGTCCGAAGACCTCTACCAACGCAAGGGTGGAGGAGAGGCGGTCGTCGTCACCTGTCGTAAGTGCAAGTCCGAGATCCGCTTCGAGGCGCCGGACGAGAAGACCAAGCCCAGCAACGAAACGCCCATGCCCGAGTCAGTCAAAGCCGTTCCGGCAGAGAATCCCGCGGATGAAAACGGTCCCTTCGTCGCCCTCTCTTCCGGGTTCTTCGGCAATGAAACGAAGACTGGTGAAGGCATCGGACCGCTGCCTGAAGTCGCGGAGAAGCCCGCCGAAGAGGCTGCTCAGCCGACGACCCAGGCTGCCGCTCTATCGGCTGAGGAGGCCAAGCCCGCCAGCGAGACGCCTCAGTCGGCGGCCGAGGCCATCGAGGCGGTGAAGACGACCGAAGAATCAGTGCCGGTGTCCGAGAGGCCGATCGACTCCACCGAAGCCGTCCCCGCCGAAGAGGTGATGAGCATTCGCGGCGACGAGCTCGAGACCGCGACCGTGCCGCTCGTCATGAACAAGGCGAGCAACGGCGGCAGCAACGGTGCCTCCGCGAATCCGTTCGAGCCGGGCACCAACCCCAAGCTGAAGAAGCCGCTGCCTCCGCCGCGCAAGAAGGAGGCCGAGAAGGCGCCTGAGCCCGATCACGAAGAGAGTGGGCCGCCGTCCGGGACTCCGAGCCTGACGGCGCTCATGGGTGGCTCGGTGCGGCCGAAGGCGAAGAACCGCGTCGACGAGGACTTTTTTGCTGGTATCAGCGGCCCGCAAGCAGTGTCGCTGGCGCCGCCGACGATCGACGTCTCGAGCTTCAGCGCTCCTGCCAGCGCGGACTCGGCCCCCGATTCGGCGCCGCCGCCGTCGAGTGAGCGCGCTCCCGACAGCATCCCGGTCTCCACTGCCCACCCGCACAAGAAAAAGAAGAAGAAGAAGCACGGACGCACCACCTCGCACGCCCCAGGGCCGTCGAAGACGAGCGCCGGTGCGACGACCAAGCCGGTGACCAAGTCCGCGCC
>DATLIL010001079.1:0-13510 GCA_035539475.1 Polyangiaceae bacterium | reverse complement strand
CAGATATCCGGCGCGACCTCATCGAGCTCGGTCCGCAGTTCGATGGAGGCGGAGGCGACGACCTCTCTTTGCTCTTCGATGGCGTCGCGCACGATCTGCGCTGGGGCCAGGCGCGCTCCTTCGACGCTGAGATGGCCGGCTTCCATGCGGGTCACGTCCAGCAGATCCCGGATCAAGCGATTCATCCGCGTGGCGGCGCGCTCGATGGAGTCGACCGGCCGACGCGTCCGACGTTCCGGCTCACCGTTCCGCGGCCTGAGACGCTGCGCGGCCATGAGGATGGTGCTGAGCGGATTCCGCAGATCGTGGGCCACGACGCCGAGGACCTGATCACGCACCCGGATTGCCTCTTGCGCGACCTCGTAGAGGTGGGCGTTTTCGAGCGCGAGTGAAGCACGGCGAGCGAGCTCGCTGCCCACACGCAGATCGTCGTCGCTGTATCTATGGCCCGAGCTGCAAGACACGATCGTGAGGACGGCCACCAATCGATCGCGCGCAACGAGCGGAACGAGCATGGCGGACTCGACACCTACCGCTTCGAGCAAGCGCAGGTGCGCGTCGTCCCTGGCCGCGGCGCGCAGCACGTCGGGGTGCACTTCGGGATACAGGAGCGGCTGCTTCGTCTGCAGGACATGCCACAGCGGGTGATTCCGGCCCGGCAAGATGTCCTCGAGAGCCGCTGCCAGTCCCGCCTTGTCGGGATCGGTGTGCACCACCTTCAAGCGCCTGAGGTTGAGATCGTCGACCACGACATCGAGTGCGCAACCGTCGCCCAAGAAACCTACCGCCAGCTCTGCGATGCGATGGCCGGTCGCCGCATAGTCCAACGAGGACTGCAGCGCCTCACCGACGTCCGCCAGAAATTGCTGTTCCTCCACGTGCCGCTGCTCGGCCGTCACGTCGTGGCTGATGGCCAGATAGCCAATCGCGTTACCGTTGGCGTCGTTTCTGCGCGTGACCATCACCCGCGCCAAAAACTCCGAGCCGTCCTTGCGGCGGCGACGAAGAAGACCTGTGGCGTGCCCCTCGGCCAGAGCCTGCTCGTAGAGCTTGGCGACGGCACCGGAGCGGACCTCGTCCTCGACGTGCAACATGTCGCTGAGCCGCCCGATGACCTCGCTGGTCTGGTAGCCGTAGTTTCGCTGTGCTCCCTGGTTCCAGGACAGGATCCGGCGCTGGAGGTTCTTGGCGATGATGCTGTACTCGGTGGAGCTCTCGAGCACGTTCTCGAGGAACGCGCGCGCCTCGGCCAGCTTTACGTTCGTGTGCTGAAGCTCCTCCCGCACCCGATCGAGATCGGAAATCTCGCGGGTGATGGTCGCCGTCCCCAGGAGCTGGTCGGTCTCCGGGTCGCGGATCGTGAACATGAGGTCCGAGACCGGGATGACCTCCCCCGACTGCCAGTTGCGAAGGTACGTCTCGCCCTGCCAGTGGCCCTTTTCGAGCATCGACTTGACGATCACGTCCGTGGCGAACGCGCGCTGCTCAGGGGGATAGTAATCGGCTATCTCGGTGTCCTCGACTGGACGATCGGCAGGCAGCCCCACCATCTTGCGGCCCGCGGGGTTGACGTAAGTGGGCTTACCGCTGGCGTCGGTGATACCGATGAAGTCCGGCGAGTTCTCGATCAGCGCGGCGAACACGCGGTGCTCGCTATCGAGCCGCTGGAGCCGCTCCTGCACCCTGGTCACTTCGCGGAGGTGGGCCTCGAGCTGCGTCTTGGCGCCGGCCGCCGTGAGCGCCTTCGTCAGGCGCTCGTGGAAGAACGCAAAGGCAACGCCCGTGGCGAAGAAGACCAAGGCCGCGAACAGGTCTCCCGGATCGATGGTCTGGATACTCGAGGGGCGCAGGATGAACGACCAGACCAGAACGGTCGACGTCGCCGTCGCCACCAGGCCGAGTCGCCGACCGCCAATCGCCGCGCTGATGAAGGTGGCCGGGTAGAAGAGGAACCAGACGTGGGGGTGGATGACGTCCCACAACAGGAGCTCGAGAACCAGCGCGAGGAACGGCGCCAGCAACGCCAGAACGGGCCGCAAGAGCCGTTCTTCGGCGAGACTTGGCCCCACTGAGACCTTCGCGGATACGCTCACGGCCGAGCTCCAAGTACGAGCAGAACGGTCCTGAACTCCACCTTGCAACTCGTGTGCTCGGCCCGCTCCGGATCGCCGGATTCGTATATCCTCGAGCGACGATGAGCATGGCTTCGAGAGCGCCCGGCCTGGCGGTGATCGGAGAGGGTAACGCCGGTCTCGATGGGCACCCGAGGCGATCGACGCGGCGAGCAAGAGGGGCCGTCAGGTTGCTGGCCCTCAGCGGCGTGCGGGTCCGCACGGAGGCGCTCGCTCGGCTAGGGATGACGTTGCCTGGCTTCATCGAGCGCGGCAACGTGATCGCCTCGCTGCCCAGCCTGTCGCTGCTCACCCTCGCGGCGCACGTGCCCGAGGGCTGGCACGTCGAGTATCAGGAAGCCGACACACTGTCCGAAGACGTGATCAGCGAGCTTTGCTCGTGCGACGTGGTCGCCATATCTGCGCTCACCGCGCGAATCCTGGACGCCTATACGCTCGCCGATCGCCTGCGAGCGGCAGGTGTGCTCGTGGTGCTCGGTGGCCTGCACGTCTCGGCCTTGCCGGGGGAGGCTCTGGCGCACGCCGACGCCGTCGTGAAGGGTGAGGGCGAGCCGGTATTCGCCGAGGTGCTCGGCGACCTCGCGTCGGGACACAGTCGCGGGATCTACAGTCGAGCAGGCTTCGACTTGAGAGAGTGCAGAGTCCCCCGTTACGACCTGCTCCAGCCCGAGCGCTACAACCGCCTCACGCTGCAGACCACCCGGGGTTGCCCCTTGGACTGCGACTTCTGCGCAGCATCGCGCACCATCTCGCAGCCCAAACGCAAGCCCATCGCTCGGATCCGCAGTGAGCTCGAGCACATCTTGGAACTCTGGCCGCGGCCGTTCATCGAGCTCGCCGACGACAACACCTTCGTCTCCAAGCGCTGGTCGCAGGAACTCTGCGAGCTCTTCGCAAGTTATCCAGTGCGTTGGTTCACGGAAACGGACATATCCGTGGCCGACGACGAACCCCTACTGGACGCGCTGGCGCGCTCGGGTTGCGCCCAGCTCCTGATCGGCTTCGAGTCGGCCCGAGCAGACGCTTTGGCGGGCCTGGACAGCGCCGACTTCAAGCATCGCCGGTACGAGCGCGCCGCCGAGCGCATCCGCCGCATTCAGGCGCGCGGCATCTCGGTCAACGGTTGTTTCGTTCTGGGCTTCGACCAGGATGACGCCAGCATCTTCGAGCAAACCCGCGACTACGTTCGTGCCGTGGGGCTGACCGAGGTACAAGTCACCATCCTCACACCATTCCCGGGCACCGGGCTCGAACGCCGTCTTGCGCGAGAGGGGCGCCTGCTCGAGCCGGTGTACTGGGACAAGTGCACGTTGTTCGACGTAACCTATCGACCCAAGCTCATGAGCACCAACGAGCTCGAGTCTGGATTTCAGGACTTAATGCGCAGCCTTTACTCGTCGGAAGAGACAGCGCAACGCCGGCAGCTGATGCGAGCGCACCTGCGCCGGAGGACCGCGTGAGCGCGGGCGCCGCTCATTCGATTTCGAGGCTCGCGCTTCGAGTGCTCACGTTTCGTGTCACTCGCGACGAGCTGCTCCGGCTCGATGGTCGCCACCTGGTTTTCGGGCTCGTATCGACCTGGTTGGTCGGCATGGGGCGCTACTGGGATCACCCGAGCGCGCACCTGCTGCAGTATCTCGGGCTTGGCTCCGTCGTGTACGTGTTCGTCCTGGCGGCCGCCTTTTACCTGTCCTTCGCGGCGCTCCGCGCAGAGGACTGGAGCTATCAGCGCGTTCTCACTTTCATCACCCTGACCTCGCCCCCCGCCCTGCTCTACGCCATCCCGGTGGAGCGCTTCTTGTCGCTGAGCGATGCGCGAACCGCCAACGTCTGGTTTCTCGCGACGGTCGCCTCCTGGCGGGTCGCCCTGTTCCTGTTCTTCGTGCGCAGGCTCACGCGATTGAGCTATTTCCGCGTCGTCACGGGGACCCTCCTGCCCATCGCCTGCATCATCTTCGTCTTGACGGTGCTCAACCTGGAACACGCGGTGTTCGACATCATGGCGGGCTTGCGCGAGAACGAAGGCACCGCGAACGACCGAGCGTACGAAGTTCTCGTCTTGCTGACGTTTCTCTCGTTTTCCGCAGCGCCCTTCCTGGTCCTGGCCTGGATCTGGGCGGCAGCCACTTCACGCAAACGCAAGGCGCGCCCCTAGCCGAAGTCCGTCCCCTCATCATGACTCCGAGAACATCTGCCGGTTGATCTCCAGATGACGAGGAACGCGAGCGTGCCCGAGACGAGAGCCCGGAAGGCACGATCGCGGCGAGCGCCGAGGCTCGCGTACAACTGGAGACCCACCGCATGGACGATCACGCCGATCGCTAGTCGCAGGCAGTCGTGGCCTTGCATTCCTTCTGAACGCAGCTGACCAGACCGTGCGCTTCGGGCTCGCTGCCAGACCCGCTGTCGGCGGCGACCTCGAACTGATCGCCGCAGTCGGCCAACAGCACACCGCCGGCGCCATCGCTGACAGCCGACAGATAGAGGCAAGCGTAGTAGTTTTCGAGCGCAGCGCCGCACGGCGCGACGCTCTCGCAAAGCTCGACCTCCGCGCAGCACCTCTGGGCAATGCAGCCTCCGCACTCACCAGCGAGCTCGCCGCAGGCTCCACCGGCGCCCAGAGTGCCGCCCGCAGACGCGCCGCTACCAGCATCCGAGACAGCGGAACCACCGCCAGGAGAGCTTCCGCCCAGCGAGCCCCCATCGCCAGCCGCTCCGCTGGGAGCGCCTGCGATGCCGCCGGGCACACCACCGCTGGGCGCACCGCCGTTGGGCGCACCACCGCTGGGTCCACCGCCGCTGGATGCGCCGCCGCTGCTACCGCGCCCGGCCCACACCCGCGACTCTCCGCCGTCACCGGGTGTACCGCCGCTCCCCTCACTGTCCTTCGCTGCGGACCCTGCCACCGGGATCCGGTACGAAGGCCAATCGCGGTCTTCGTCGCAGGCGCTCGAGGCGAGACCGAGCGAGAAGAGCAGAACGACGGCTATTTTCATGAGCTCGGCTCAGCGTGTAGCGCTTAGCGGTAAGGCCTCGCGTACGCGTGGGCAAGCTCGGCGGCTCGCGCGAAAGCCCGCACCCGAGACGGAGACAGCAGATGGTGCCCGGCCTGGGATATCCCACCGCAGGGGTCTCGCGCCACCTGGAACCGGTTCTAGAATGGTGACCCGATCGGACGCGCTGGGCTGACTTGATCCTCTGATGCGCGGCGGAATCCCTGTGTCTTTCAGCCCTGGCGGAGGTTTTGGTCGAGGCGCGATCGGCCTCGGCCTGGCTCTCGCGCTATTGAGCTCGCGCGCAGGTGGACAAGCGCTGCGCGACACTGCGGCCGACTCCTGGGAGGCGACCGACGGCCTGGGCCGGAGCCTGCCGACCGACGAGGAGGTCGGCCCGCCGCAGCCGCGCCAGGTGCTGATGTTCTATTACATCTGGCATCAGCGGTCTGGCAGCGACGGCCCCTACGACCTGACCAAGATCACGGCGGGCAAGCAGCAACCCTTCAGCGACGCCGACTTCGGCCCTTCCCCACTCTTCCACCACTGGGGAGAGCCGGCGCTCGGCTACTACGACATCAACGACGAGTTCGTGCTGCGCCGTCACGCGCAGATGCTGCACGACGCTGGTGTCGATGCCGTCATTCTGGATGTCACCAACGCCGCGACCTACGACGCGACCTGGAAAACACTGTGCAGCGTTTATGCCGACCTGCGCGCGAACGGCAACCCCACGCCTGCGATCGCCTTCCTCGCCAACAGCTCGAGCGACGCTACCGTGCAGCACCTGTACGACGAGCTGTACGCAAAGCAGGAATGCCAGGGCCTGTGGTTCACGGTCCAGGGCAAGCCGCTGATGATGGCGGCGCGCGGCGGCGGGCTCAGCGCCGCCGCCCAAGACTTCTTCACCTTCCGCCAGTCCTGGGCCTGGACCGATCCAAACGGCTGGTTCGCCGACGGCCAAGACAAGTGGCCCTGGCTGGACAATCACCCGCAAAAATGGGGCTGGCACAGCAGCGCCGACGAGCCCGAAGAGATGCCGGTCGGCGTCGCCCAGCACCCGACGGGCAACTACGGTCGGAGCTATCACGCCGGCCAGCAGCCAGCGCTCGACGCGAACTACGTCACCGCCGACACCGCCGCGGGCCTCGGCTTTCAGGAACAGTGGGATCGCGTCCACGAGGTGAAGCCGCCCGTGGTGCTCGTCACGCAGTGGAACGAGTGGATCGCCCAGCGCTTCGTCAAATGCGGACAGTACGACACCGGCGCCACGCATTTCATGGGCAGAGAGCTCGCCTGCGGCGACAGCCATTTCATCGACGACTTCAATCAGGAGTTCAGCCGCGACATCGAGCCGATGCGCGGCGGCCACGAGGACGCCTACTACTATCAGCTCGTCGCCAACGTGCGCCGCTACAAGGGCGCGCGTCCCGGCGCGGAGGCGTCACCTGCCGGGTCGTTCGGCGCGCTCACCGCCAGCGCGTTCGATGACGTCACGCCTGACTACCTCGACGACCTGGGCGACGTCACGCACCGCAACATGCTCGGCTACGGCGGACCGGAGCCGTACGTCAACAGCAGCGGCCGCAACGACTTCGATCTCGTTCGTGTCGGCCGCGACGATACGACGCTGTACTTCTACGCCAGGACGAGCAGCCCGCTCACTCCCAGCAGCGACGAGCGCTGGATGGTGCTGTGGCTCGACAGTGACGGCGACAGCTCGACCGGCTTCATGGGCTTCGACCACGTCGTCAATCGCACGCGGCAAGGCAGCAGCGCGAGCGTCGAAGCTCACGTTGGGCCCGACTTCACGTGGCAAGCGGCGGGCGACGCCGAGCTCGTCGCAACCGGCAGCGAGCTCGTGCTCGCGGTTCCACGCGCCGCGGTAGCGCTGCCGGCGACTGCTGGCGCGCTGTCGTTCCGCTTCAAATGGACCGACAACGTGCCCGAGCCGCTCACGGCCCTCGAGCTCATCGAGCAAGGCGACAGTGCGCCTAACGGTCGCTTCACCTACCGCTACCAGACGAGCAGTGACGTCCCGCCAGGCGGCACAGGCGGCAGCAGCGGCGGAAGCGCGGGCGGAGAGAGCGGCGGCATGAGCGGCGGCTCGAGCGTTGGTGGTTCGCCAGGTTCCAGTGGTGCAGGCTTGCGTGCGGGCGGCACGGGATACCCCGTCACAGCCTCGAGCGGCGCTGCTCCCCGTAGCTCCGGCTGCAGCTGTCGCAGCGCAAACGGAGGCGCAGGCGGGCTCGCCTACGCGGGTCTGCTGCTGGCGCTCGTGCTGTTACGGACTCGTCGCTGAACGTTGATCCGATCCCTTCCTGCAAAATCTTTTGCGTCGACCGCGCTGGACGGAGCTGCTTCCGTGGCGCCATGTGGCACGCACGCTTGGCCCCGCTCGTCGCAGCTTCGTTCCTGCTTGGTTGTTCGGACAGAACTCCCGATCTCGACCTCGGTTCGGCGGCTGAGTCGCTGGAGGAGCAGGGCGAGAGCAAGTTCGCCGGCGATCGCATCGGTGTCGTGTTCCGCGACGCGATCGAGAGCGAGTCCACGCAGAAGCTCCTGAAAACGCTGGGGGTGCAGACCCTCGACACCTACGGCCCCTGGCTCGCGACGGTGGCCCTCGAGAAAAGCCTGATGCCGGTCGAGATCTGGCAGCTCGCAGGAGAGCTGACCGCGAATTATCCCGAGATCCAGCAAGCGGGTGTGGTCGAGTTGCTCGATCCGGGCGGGCCGCGGAAGCCGCCGCCGATGCAGGTCTGGACCGATCGCGTCATTGCGCAGTTCGCTTCCGATTTCACCAAGGAGCAGATGACGACGCTCGCCGCAGAGCTTGGCCTGGAGCTCGTCGCGCAGTACCCGTTCACCTTCGGCCAGTACCTCGTGCGCGTGGCGCCGGGCGTCGATCCGCGAGCGGCGATCGACGCGCTCTTGCAGCGCGGAGCCATCTTCGCGCACTCGAACTACCTGCTGCACATCGAGGACCGGCACGTCTTCCCGGGCGATCCTTTGTTCTTCCAGCAGTATCATCACTTCAACTTCGGTCAGGAGCGGGGCGTGCTGGACGCCGACATCGACAGTACCCGAGCCTGGGATTTCGGCGCCGGAGTCGTCGAGTGGCCTACGGTGGCGGTGATCGAGTACGGCGGCATGGACCCCGAGCATCCGGATTACGCTGCCAACGTCGTCGACACGAGGAGCTTTCGGACCTGTGTCGACGACAGCGATCCGAGCTGCGCGACCGCCACGCTCGAAGGCGACTGGCGCGGCTGGGGCGCGCACGGCACGAACGTGGCGGGGCTGGTGGCCGCAGCGGACAACGACATCGGCGTGGTCGGTGGGTGCCCCGATTGCAAGCTGATCTTGATCGAGAACGCCACGGACACCTGGGGCACGGCCATGGCCCTCGACTACGCCGCCCAGGCGGGCGCCGACATCATCACCAACAGCTGGGGATTCTCGTCCTCGGTCGCGATCCCGGACAGCGTTCGCGCGGCGGTGCAGCGCGTGGTGAATGACGGACGCGACGGCGTGGGTACGACCGTGTTGTTCGCGCTGCCCTCGGTCGGCAACTACTCCGAGCGCTGCTCGGGTCGGGACGCCGATCTGTCGTCGCTCCCCGAAGTGATCGGAGTCGGCGTCTCCAACAACTGGGACAGGGTCGGTGTCGCGGGCTACGGCGACTGCATGGACGTGATCGCGCCTGCCGACAACGGCGGCACGCTGGGCATCGTCACCACGGACATGCGCGGCAGTCGCGGCACCAACGACAGCTTCCTGCCCTGCGGGGGTGGTGACCTGTCCGATCAGGACTATACCAAGTGCTTCGGAGGCACCTCGGCCGCGACGCCGATCGTCGCCGGAGCGGCGGCGCTGGCGCTCGCCGAAATGCCCGAGCTCACCCCGCTCCGCTTGCAGCGCCTGCTGCAGGACACGGCGGACAAGATCCAGCCCGAGCTGGCGGCCTACGACCCATTCACGGGTTTCGGCACGGCCTCGAGCTCGCCGGATCCGAGCGATCCGGACCTGCCGGTCGGCACGCGGCACGCCTTCGGGCGCATCAACGCCTACGACGCCGTGCGCATCGTCGCCAATCGTCCGCTGAGCGGGGGCAACGGCGGCGTCGACGTCTTCATGCGCGACAACGAGCTCGACTGGGGCAATCAGGAGCAGCCGAGCAACAAGATGTTCGACAGAGAGCGCAGCCGCATCCCGCATTGGGAGAGCATGGACATCAAGGTCGACGCGCCCTTCTACGGGCCTGCGCCGACCCCGCAGACGTTCGACGCGTTTCCCGACGAGGCGCCGATCGCTGGCAAGGTCAATCGCGTGTACGTGCGCCTGCGCAGCCGCGGACCGAATCCGGCGACTGGCACCAGCCTGCGCCTCTACTACACGCGCGCGGCGGCGGCGTTGCCTGCCCTGCCGTTCGGCTTCTGGCGGTCGCTGCCCGCCGACCTGCGCGGCGTGTGGAGCTCGGCGCGGCAGACCCTTCCGACGGGGACATTTCCGGTCGCCTATTCGGGCGCTTCCGTGGCGGGCACCGACGAGGACGGCGCCCGCATCGTGCGCTTCGAGTTCACGGCGCCGCCCCACGACCCGGAGGGGACCAACCACTTTTGCTTGTTCGCCGTGGCAGACACCGCGCAGGACCGCTACCTCGGTCTCACCTACGACGACCTCAGCGCGGACGCGGCGACGATCGTCGACAACAACGTTTCGCTCCGGAACTACACGCTGGTGCCTGCCTGGCCCTGGCTCTTCCCGTACGCGTCGAGCTTCATCCTCAACAACATCTTCGACTTCAGCACGACCATGCGCCTCAGCGCGGATCTGCCCGAGGGCCTGAAGCTCACGGTTGGCGGCGTGAAGCTCGGTCAGCCGTTCACGATGAAGCCGGGCGAGAAGCGACTGATCAAGGTCGAAATCAGCGCCAGCCAGGCCAAGGCGAACCCTGGCACGCTGCGCTTCTGGCAGGAGCGCCTCGACGAGAGCGGCTTGAAGGCCGAGGTCGTGGGTGGCATCAGCTACCGCTTCGCGCCGACGACCAAGTAGCGCCCCGGGCGCGCTCAGTCGGCGCTCAGGATCTTGACCGTCATGTCGTCGACGAGCAGGTTCGGCAGCTGCCCGTCAATCGCGGGTGACTCGACGTATAGCGTGAGCTCGCTGGGTGTGGTCGCGAAGCCGAGGGTGAAGTTCGCCGTGAGCAGCACCCAGTCGGCGTTCGGCGCGACACGTCCGGCCAGCTCGCGATATTCGTCTGCTACGCCTGCCTCGGCCTTCTTCAGGATCATCCGAATGCGCCCACCTTCGGCGTTCGCGATGCGCGCGTAGGCGCGTACCGAAACGGTGGATCCTTGCGGCACCTTGCCCGTCAGGCTCACCCCCGGGCCGTGGTACTCCTCGGTGCGCGCGGTGGCGCGACACGCATTGCCGGTCCGCCCGTTGGCCACCACGCCGATCGTCGCGCCCCCGAAGCCCGACCAGCCCGTCCCCGTCTCACAGCCCCCGTCCGCGACGAGCTCGGCACCGGCCAGCGAAGGCTCACCCGCGAGCCCGAGCAGCAGCGCGGCGTGCGCCGGCTTTTTTTGGTAGGTCTCGTCCCACGGCAGCGGGTCGTCAGCGCCGAACTCGCCATCGACCCACGAGTAGGCATCCGTGAAGCCCCACAGCGTGACGGCCTCACACGCCTCCTCGAGCGCACAGGCCGCCGCCACCTCACGGTAGGTGATGGCCTGAGCCGCGAGACGTTCTGCCTTCGTGCCGGGCACCTCCGCGGTGCGCACGTCGAGCTCGCTGATGTTCACGGTCAAACCCAGGTCCGCAAAGCGCGCGATGTTGGCGCGCAGCCCTTCCAGCGACGGGTAGTGCCTGGTGCTGAAATGTGCCTGAAAGCCGATGCCGTCGATCGGCGCTCCCGCGGCGAGCAAGTCCTGGATCAGCCGATAAACCGCGTCCGACTTGTCGTTGAAGAGCTCGATACCGTAGTCGTTGTAGTAGAGCTTGGCCGAGGGGTCGGCCTCGCGCGCCCACTTGAACGCGTTGGCCATGCCCGAAATGCCCAGCGCGGTGTGCAGCCCGGGGCGAATACCGAGACCGCCGTCGAGGATGGCTTCGTTCACCACGTCCCATGCGCGCAGCCTGCCGGCGAAGTGTGGCACGGTCTGTTTGATGTGGGCTTCGACGGCGCTGACCAGCGCCGGTGCATCGAGGCCAGTTGTCCAGTCGGGCTGCTGCACGTGCCAGACGAGGGCGTGTCCTTTGACCAACTGACCGTGTTGTTCGGTAAACGCCAGGAGCTCATCTGCCTTGGTGAAGTCCCAGCTGTCAGCCGTCGCCTGGAGCGGCCCCCACTTCATGACGTTTTCGGGCGTGACATACCCGAACTCGCTGGCCAGGACCTCTGCGTAGTCTTGCTGATCGAGCACCTCCGCGTTGACGGCCGCACCGACTAGCAAGCGCGCACTCACACAGCCAAGGGTTCCGTCGTCCCCATCGAGACAACGCTGCACTGCATCGCCCCCTCCATCACCGCCGTTGCCCGCGTCCCCGTCCGGAGCTCCTCCCTGCGATGAGCCACCGCTCCCACCCATGTCTTGGCCACCCTGGCTCGAACCCGCGCTACCAGCGCCCCCGCCCTTCCCGGAGCTCGAACCGGCTTCACCCGACCCGCCGCTGGCTTGACCGCCGGCTCCGGCATGGGCGGGGGCTGAGCCGCTTTCCGACTCAGAGCACGCCAGAAGCGTGTGCAGAGCAAGCTGAACGGCGAGGAAGCAGCCAGCTGCCGTACGAACATGGGCGCGCATATCCAACAGCTAACAAGAAGCGCGGCCGAGCACCAGGCTACTCCAGGAGAGCGCGCGACCGTTCGCACCATGGCGACTTCCACCGGCGCTTGTTTAGGGCATCGAGCGAGCGGTAGGGAATCGTTCGGCGATCCTCTCCCGTAGCTCACTTGGCACGCGAGGATCGTCGCGCCACAGCGCCGGCTCGTCGAGCTCACCGCGCTTGATCAAGATCTCCAGCAGGTCGAGCTCGGGCTCACCCGTGTACGGACCTGGGCCCGCCAATGCTCCCGCATCGCTGTTCCGGGCCCGATAGTAGCTCTCCCGGCGCCCCACGAGAGTGGCAGAGGGAAACGGCTCACCACTCGTTCGCAGATCGCGCAGCGCTCCTTCGATCGTGCACCATCTGCTCGCCGGCCGCGCTCGGAGCTCGGCGAGCAATTCCCGAGCAACATCGTCGCGCCCCAGCTGCCCGCCGAGAAAGCTCTTCACCAGGGCGCGATCGGTCGTGGCTTTGGGCGCTGGGCTCAAGAACAGTACGGTTACGCATGAAACGACGGCGGAGCCTCCGAGCACCACGCTCAGCGCGGCGGAGATCGCTCGACCAGGCCTGAGCGCCTTCTGGCGAGGCACAGCCCACAGCGCCAAACCAGCCAGGCTGGCGAGCGCGAGGAAGGTGCCGATGCCGGCCTCCGGTGGCACCTGGTACGGACGCCCGAAGAGGGCCACCACCAGCACGAAGATCAACGCCACCGGCCCTGCCATGACCAGTGCCGAGACACCGAGCACGGCGCTGAGGGCCCAGGCGCCCAGCGGCGAAAACTCGTTGACCTTGGTCTCCTCGCGGCCCGGTCTGCGACGCAGCTCCACGACGCACACCACCGCTGCTGCGGGCAGCGTCGCCAGGATCAGAACCTGGGTCAGCGCATACACGTCGCTCGGGTTGTAGCCGCTGGCGCGCCGCCAGCCGCCGCCCGCGAGCCCGGCCGCGATCAGCAAGCCCTGTCCCACGACCAGCAACGCGAACGTACGGAGGAGGCTCGCCGCATAACCACGAAAACGCGTGGCGGCGACGAGGAGCAGCGCACTCAAGATTGCTGCCCACCCGCGCAGCACCCAGTCCGGCGACAACCAGAATGTCCACTCTCCCGCGCATTCCCACATGCCCGAATGGTAAACCCGGCGGCCGAATAGCGGGCGACTTTTGGGGCGACGATCCGGGAAGGTCTCGGGTCGCTCGATGCCGACCAGGCCCCTGTTCTTGCGCCAATCAATCGACGATTCGGCAGGCGTCCTCGACTGCAAGCGCTGACACAGCCTCGATCTCTTGCCGCCATGGCACCCTGACTCCTGGCCCACAGTGTCGGAGCTGCAACCGTACGCCCCTTTGGGGTGCCAATCGCAGGAGCGCGCGGGCCCCGGCAACGTATACCACCCGAAAGCCTGCCCTTCGGCTAGCTGCGGGTGCTCCAGCAGTGCGAGCGGCCCTTCAGCAGTCTGCACGTCGCCTGGCACACCCGTGCCGAGCGCGACGACGGCTCTGCAGTGCTCGCAGCGGCACCAAACGGCGCCGAGCACCAGCTGACCACGCACGATCATC
>DATLIL010001078.1:0-4754 GCA_035539475.1 Polyangiaceae bacterium | reverse complement strand
GCTACGGCACGGCGACGTTCGAAAACTATCCGATTGGCGGAGGCCAGCCCGACGACACCTGCAAGCAGATCCTCGGCTGTCCAGCTGAGCATCCCCTCGTCGTCTGTCCCCTACCCGGCGAGGGTCTCGGTATCCACGAAGAGGTCGTCAATCCCGGCTTCGCCATGTTGCTGCAGAGCCTCGCGGCGCCCTGAGGCTGCGAGCGGTCAGGAGACGCTGGGCGTGCTGCGAGCTCTCTCGATGGCGCGATCCAGACGGCGCAGGCAGAGCTCTTTGCCGAGGATGGCGAGGCAGTCGAACAGGCCGGGCCCCGTGGCGCTGCCGGTCGCGCCGACGCGCACGGCGTGCACGATGTCGCCCAGACCGATGCCCTGAGCCGTGACGAACTCCTGTGTATCGCGCTCGAGGCTCGCGGCGTCGAACGCGGTTCGGGCAGCGAGAAACTCGCGGTAGGCGGCAAGGCGATCGACGGCGCCGGCAGCGAGGACACGCTTGACGAAGGCCTTCTCGTCCCAGGACGGAACCTCTTCGCCGAAGAAGAAGCGGGCCTGGAGCAGGATGTCGCCGAAGACCTTGATGCGATCGCCCAGGGCCTCGACCATCGTCGTGATGCGCTGGCGCTCCGCGTCCGGCACCGGATCAGCGACGAGGCCGGCACGCTGCAGGTACGGCAGACAGCGCTCGACCTTCTCGGCCACGGGAACGTTCTGCATGTACCTGGCCTGGAAGGCCTGAAGCTTGGCCGGATCGAAGCTCGCCGGCGCCGGATTCACGCGCTCCAGCGAGAAGAGCTCGATCATCTGCTCGCGCGTGAAGAACTCGGTCTTGTCGTCGAGTGACCAGCCGAGCAAGAGCAGGTAGTTGACGATGGCGTCGGGCAGGTAACCGACCTGCTCGTAGAAGTCGACGATCACCGGGTTGAAAGTCTCGGCCGATACCGTCATGCCCATGGCGGCGGCGATCGCGGAGCCGTGCTGGTGCACCTTCGCGAAGTCCTGGTTCTTCAGGTAGGCGTCGAGCTTGCGCTTGGAGAGCTTTCGCTTGGAGCCCGGCTCGGCGACGTACGGCAGGTGCGCGTAGCTCGGCAGCGTGTAGCCCAGCGCCTGCAGAATGAAGATCTGGCGCGGCGTGTTGGAGAGGTGCTCCTCGGCGCGGATCACGTGGCTGATGCCGAAGTCGTGGTCGTCGACGACGCTGGCCAGGTGGTAGATGAACGAGCCGTCCGAACGCTGGACGACGTGGTCGGCCTCCTGCGCCCACTGGAACTCGACGTTACCGCGCACGAGGTCGCGCAGCAGTAGCGTGCCGCTGCGCGGCATCTTGAGGCGCACGACCCACTTGCGGCCCTCGCTCTCGAAGCGAGCGCGCTCTTCGGGCGCGCTGGCCATGAAGCGGCGGTCGTAGACGAACTGGCGCTTCTCCGCCTCGGCCGCCTTGCGCTGGACGTCCATCTCCTCGGCCGTGGCGTAGTCGTAGTAGGCGTGGCCCTCGCGCAGGAGCTGCTCGACGGCCGCCTGGTAGCGGGCGGTTCGCTGCGACTGGAAGTACGGCGCGCAGGGGCCGCCCACCTCGGGGCCCTCGTCCCACTGCAGGCCGAGCCAGTGAAAGCCGTGCAGGATCGGCGCGAGCGCGGCCTCGACGTTGCGTTGCTGATCGGTGTCGTCGATGCGCAGCAGGTACTGGCCGCCGCTCTTGCGCGAGAACAGCCAGTTGAAGAGAGCCGAGCGCACCCCGCCGATGTGCAGGTAGCCGGTCGGGCTCGGGGCAAAGCGGGTTCGAACCGAATTCGTAGACGTCACGTGATCCTTACTCTGAGTCTTCATGACGGCTCAACGCGCGAGCGGTCATGGGGAAGTAGTCGCCCTTGGGTCCGAGCTCGTGGCCAGCGGGTAACCCCGTACCGAGCTCGTCGATGCGGAAGACGCTCGCGGGCAGGCGCAGCGACTCACGCAGCTTCTCCATCGTGTGAGGCGCGAAGGGATAGAGCATGACGAGCAGGTTCTTCAGCACGAAGAAGCACGAGTACAGCGCGTCGGCGCGCGACTCTTCGGGCAAGCGATCGTCGTGCGGCTTGAACTGCGCAAAGAGGCTGTTGATGCTGCGCGCGTAGCGCTCGACCTCGTTGAGCAGGCCGGGATAGTCGGCGCGCTGCATGGCCTTGACGTAGCGCTGCACGATGCGCGTCGTCTCCGCGGCGACCTTCTCGTTCAGCTTGCCCTGGGGCACGCGGCCGCCGAACTTCGAATGGGCCGCGGAGATCGGCTTTTCGAAGCATGCGTTCATCGGGCCCGCCAGGAAGTCGTTCCTCTCGTCGAGCTTGTGGAAGTCGAAATCGGAAGGCTTCTCGGGCAGCCCGAGCAGCGACAGGTAGTAACGGATCTGATCGGGCGAATAGCCCTTCTCGTCGAGCAGCTGTTCGGCCGTGTAGAAGTTGCCGCGGCTCTTGCTCATCTTCTCGCCGCTGACCATCAGGTGAAAGCAGCCGAAGACGTCGGTGAGCTGAAGCTCCCCCTTCACGGGCAGTCGATGGGGATCGTCCTGGATCCCCAGCCACATCGCGCCCTGCATCAGCACGTAGAAGAAGACGTTGTCCTGGCCGAGGAACTGATAGACGCGCGCGTTCGGGTCGGACCAGAAGTCAGCGTACGTCTGCGGATCGAGTCCCTTGGCAACCAGCGCGAGCTTGCTGAAAGAGATCGGAGCGATCAGGGAATCCGGCCAGACGTAGAGCGTCTTGCCAGCGAGCTCCGGATCGTCGTCGGGGACCGGGATGCCCCACTCGGTGTCGCGCGTCATGGCCCGGTACGCCCACTCGTTGACCGGCTCGTTGCCGATACCCTGCTCGGACAGGAGCTTGTGAGCCGCGTCGAAGTCCGCGCGATTCGAGAACTGGAGCACGACCTGCTTGCCGCGCGCGTAGCGCTGCTTGTGGCTCGGCAGCGTCGCCTTGATGCCCTTGTAGGCGTCCTCGGCGTCCGGTGCGAGGCGCAACGCGGGCATCAGCACGTCGAGAACGGGACCGGCGACGCTCGTTCTCCATTCGTTCTTCTTGCCCTCGATCCACACGCGAAGGGTCTCCGACACCTTCCACATGTCGAGGTACCAGTGCACCGTCTCCTTCAGCAGCGGAGTGGCGTCGCTCACGGCGCTGCGCGGCTCGAGCAACTCGCTCGGGTCGTGCTGGTGACCGCATTTGTCGCACTGATCGCCATAGGCGTCCGTGTTGTCACACTTGGGATTCGGGCAGCGGCCACGCACGAAGCGATCGGCCAGGAAGCGGTTGAGCTTCGGGTCGAACCACTGCTGACTCTTGCGCTTCTGCAAGAGCCCGTTGTCGCGGAGCTTGCGCAAGAAGTGGTCGGAAAGGGACTTCTGCAGCGGGAGACAGTCGGGGCGAGACGTCCCCGAATACACGTCGAGCTCGATCCCGTAGCGAGCGAGGGTCTTCGCTTGCCCGTCGTGGACCTCGTCGATGAACTCGCGGATGGGCCGCTCGGCCTTGAGCGCCGCGAGCTCGCTGGTCGAGCCGTGCTCGTCCGTGCCGCAGACGAAGAGGACGTTCTGGCGACCGATGACCATCCCCATGAAGCGCGCATGAATGTCCGCCGGCACATGAGCACCCGCCAGATGGCCGAGGTGGAGCGGCCCGTTGGCGTAGGGCATCCCGGCCGTGACGACCGCGCGCGATGGGCGAGGCACGCGAGCCAGGATTTCCTGGATCGTCGGGGGACCCTTTTTCGTCTCGTCTTTGGTCGTGCTCATGGGGGTCTGCTTGGGGGCCGGAGCGTGCCCCGAACGCGCCTCCCGGACAAGGCGGACGCACAAAGTCCGAGCCGGCGGCGCACAGCGGCTTTACGAAAGCGGCAGAAGACGCGAGCATCGGTCTGTTGCGTTCGGTCCTCGCCCCCTTCGCTCTGGCGCTTTGCCCGCTGACGGCCAGCGCCGAGGCACTCGTGGAGCCGACCGAGTCGCCGTACTACTGGGATCGAGGCGAGGTGCGGCCGTTCCTGTCGCTCGCTCCGTCGCTCGGCGCCTTGTCGGGCGTCGAGGTCGTGGGCGGATACGGCAAACCGCACTGGATGTGGGGCGGGCTCGAGGCGGGTGCGTTCACGACTTACGACTTCGCCGCTGTCTCGGGCGGCCCGCGACTGGCGTTCATCGTCGCCGACCTGTCGCTGAAGCGCCGCCAGACCTGGGCCTACTCTCACGGCGTGCTGGCGCCGCAGGAGACTTACGACGCGGATGACGTCGAAAATGGTGACGGCGAGGTGGCCCAGTACGGCGCCTGGGACGTGTCACTCGGCGGCGTGATCCCCACGGCCGTCGGCTTCGGTCTGTACGAGCTCGCGGCAACCTTCGTCGACGGCGTTCCCGAAGGGCAGGATCTGTTCGAGGAATGGCAGCGCGTCGTCGTGCGCGGAAACGCCATCTACATCGTGCGCGCGGGCTTCGCCTTCTGGCTGCTGCCGGGCCAGCTCGCCGGCGGAGCGCTGGGCGAGTGGCTCTCGGCCGAGGATCGCGGGCAGACCTGGCGCGTGGGCCCGTTCCTCGACTGGACCCTGACGGATCACATGTCGGTGACCGCCGTGTACACGTTGCCCGTCTCGTCCCCGGACGATCTGGGACCCTGGGTAGGGAGTTGGGGCATCCTTCGGCTGCGCTACACCTGGGCCAGCGGCGAAAAAAGCCCGGCATTTCCGTAAGTGCTTGCAGTGGCACTGCTCTGGAATGAGCCGCTCGGCTCCAGCGTTTGT
>DATLIL010001077.1:0-11303 GCA_035539475.1 Polyangiaceae bacterium | reverse complement strand
ACCCCCCAGATCGGCCCGTAGTGACGTTGAAAGCCGCGGCCGACTGGATACGTCGTCGGGTCGGGGCTGAACGGCACGCCAGGATCGAGTTGATGCGCCAGCCAGGCCAGGTGATCCGTCTCCGAATCGAGCTCCGGCGTGGCCGACAGGTGCCACTTGCCGGCCATGCCCGTGTTGTAGCCGGCGCTGCCGAGGGCCTCCGCGATGGTGAGGCCGTTCTTGCCGAGGTCGCGGCCATTTTGCGCCAGGTTCACGCGGTGCGGGTACTGCCCCGTCAACATCGAGGCGCGCGTCGGTGAGCAGCGCGACGAGTTGTAGAAGTTCGTGAAGCGGACACCGTTGTCCGCCAGCGCGTCGACGTTGGGCGTGTCGATCTCGCCGCCGTAGGCGCCGACGTCGGAGTAGCCCATGTCGTCGGCGACGATGATGACGACATTGGGCGGCAGCGCGTTCGGGCTCGTGCCTCCCGCGCCTGCTCCACCCGTGGCTGCGCCGCTGCTTCCGCCGAGCCCAGCGCTACCGCCGAGCGAATCACCCCCGCTGCCACCGCTCGTCGCGCCGGCGGTGGACGAACCTCCAGCGCTTCCACCCCCGCCGCCAGTCGATGAGCCCGCCTGGCTCGTAGCCGGTGCGTCGACGCGCGAGTCCGATGAACAGGCCACGGCGAGCACACCAAACCCCAAGAAGAGCCCGCCGGCGAGCTCGCGAGGTGCAGCAATCCTCATGTGGATTGCCTAGCCACACGAGGCCTTCCGCTCGGGTCAGAAATCGGAGCTCAGGTGCTCGGGCGCTGGCGCTTCGGCTTGATCGGCGCGGCGCGCTTCGTTTCGCCCTTGAGATTTTCGGCCGGCTCGCTCTCCATCTCCCGCTCGTAGAGCTTTTCCATCTCCGCGCCCATCGTCTCCAGCGCGGCGGGGTCGAACAGGTTGCGCACCTTCGGGAACAGCTCGTACTCCTCTTCTTTCACGTGATGCTCGATCTGTTCCTTCACCACCTTGAGCTTGGCGTCGAGCGTGTCGCCTGCCTTCAGGGCCAGAATGTCGGCAAATAGGCGCTTGGCCGACAGGTGCTCCTCGACCGCTTCGTTCAGCACTTCTTTGGTGCTGTCGCGATAGGCGGCAGGGTAGAAAATCCTTTCTTCGATCGTGCCGTGTGCCGCGAAACTGTTGGCCAGATCCTGCACGAGCTCGAGCTTTTCGTCGTCGTCGTCGGCGTTCTCGATTTCCTCGAACAGACTCTCGACTTCCCGGTGTTGTTGCTTGAGTAGTTCGATCGCGTCCATACGGGTCGTCAGAGCAGATTTCGTTCCAAGACGAATCGGCCTCGCTCAATGACGACTGATCTGCGGGCGGCGGCGGGGTGGCCTCACACGCGGCCGCTCTTCGGTCTCTGGCAGCTCTGCGCTCTCCAGCGCGTGCGTGGCAGGGCCGTTCAACACGCTGCCGTTGGGCGCGAAACGACTGCCGTGGCAGGGGCAGTCCCAGCTACCCTCGCTGGAGTTCCAGCGTACGTAGCAGCCGAGGTGTGTACAGACGGCCGAGCGCGCGTGAAGCGCGTTCGTGTCGTCGCGGAAGACCGCCAGCATCTTGCCCCTGGAGCGCAGCAGACGGCCCTCGCCGCGGGGGATCGCCGCCGCGTCCGCGACCTCGCCGCGGTCGAGCCGGTCGCGCGCCAGCGTGGCCGGAAAATCGATGTTCTCGCTCAGGTAGCGCGCGTTGGCGAAGGGCTTGAGCCGAGCCGGATCGTACAGCCCGGACCAGGGGTTCTCGAGCTCGAGCACCGCGTCGCGCAGCATCATCGCTGCCAGCGTTCCGAACGTCATCCCGTTGCCCGCGAAGCCGGTGGCGACGTAGACGTTGCTCGACCCAGGATGTCGGCCGATCAGCGGAAGCCCGTCGCTGGTCTCCAGCACCTGCCCGGACCATGATGCGACTGGCCTGCCTTCGGGCTGCAGCGTGCCCGCGAAGGTGGCCAGTCGGCGCAGGCGCGCCTCGCCGTCGTCATAGGCGCCGGTCTTGTGGTCCTCGCCGCCCACGATCAGGTAGTTCTGTCCGTCGACGTTCTGGGTGCGCACGTAGTGATACGGATCGAACATGTCCCAGAACAGCCCGGCTGGAGCGTCGCTGCGGGCAGTCTGCACCACGGCGTAGGTACGGTAGGCGGCGAGCTTGGTGTGCAGAGCCACCTTGTTGATCGTCGGCGCGTGGCTCGTGACCAGAACGTGCCGTGCTGTCACGACGCCGCTCTTCGTCACGACACGCGACCGCTCACCCTTTTCGATCTCCAGCAGCGGTGTGGACTCGAAGATCCGCCCGCCGCCTGCCAAGAAACTCTCGATCAGCCCCCTGAGGTAGGCGAGCGGCCGAAATTGGGCCTGACCGTCCACGCGTACCGCCGCCGTGCACGGCAGCGCGATGGGTATTTCGGCTTGCCACTCGGCGTCGGCGCCGGCTCGGCGCAGAGCGGCGAGCTCGTGGTCGAGCTCATTGCGCTGCTCGGCGTTGCCGGCGACGAGGTAACCCGAGACCCGCTCCAAGGCGCACTCGGGGGCAAGCGCCGCGGAGAGCTCCGCGAGCTCGTCGAGTGCCGCCCGCGACGACTGCAGCACGGCCCGAGCAGTGTCGGGATCGAAGCGGCTCTCGAGCTCGTGGTAGCGGGTATCGAGCACCTCGGTCAGGTGGGCCGTCGTGCGCGCCGTTTCACCGGACCCAACGCTGTGCGCATCGATCAGCGTCACGTCTTGCCCGGCACGCTGGAGTAGCAGCGCGGCCGTGACACCCGTGATGCCTCCGCCCACGATCAGCACATCGACGTCGCGATCGCCCTCGAGCTCGCTGAAGTGGGGCAGACGTGCGTCGGCCTGGGTCCACAACGATGGAAGAGTCATGGGGCCCTCGACCAGAACCGTGCAACGCGCGTGCCTCCTATTCGGGCGGCAGCGTCGTCGAGAAGTCTCCGGCGAGCCCGATCAGGCCCATCGCGACCATGCGGTCGAACCAGATGTTGTAATAGTCCTGGCCCGCGTAGCCCGCGGCAAAGAGCCCGACTTCGAGGCCCGGAATGCGGCCGATGTAGCGCAGCTGGACGGGAAACCGCCGCGCGGTGCCGATGGACGGAGAGTTGGAGAAGTGCTGGACGTCGTCCAGAATGGCGCTCACGCGAAGCTGGATCTTGCCTTCCCAGAACAGGCGCGTGACCAGGGTGGCCGCGTAGTGCAGGCGCCAGAAACCATAGCGACCCTCGAGCTCGTCATTCTGATTGAAACCAGGGTGCCACTCGAGTGAGAGCGCATTCCAGCCGAAGAAGCGGCCCTGTTGCAGGACCATCGCCAGCGAGAGCTCCAGGTAGTTGGTGGAGAAATCGCCGTCCTGGTGATTGATCGAGCCGTCCGGATTGAAGAACGGTCCAGCCTGACCGTTCGAATGGTGACTCAGCGTCAGCGAGCCATAAAAGGTCGGTCCCTCGAGGCGGTCCTTGAGCCAGCCGATCAGCGTGAGCCGAGGCATGTAGCTCGGAGTCCAGACCGGAGCGGACTCTTCCGAGAACATCCGCAGCAGGACCTTGGGCGTGAGCAGGAGCGCGGCGTGCCAGCCTCGTGGGAATAGCGAGAAGTGCGGCGCGATGTTGGCTTCGAAGATCAACGGCTCGAGGCCGTAGCCGTAGCCGTAGGCGAAGTAGCTCGGCTCGAGGTTCGCCCGCACCACGTCACCGACTCGAGGAGGCGGCACGGCGAGCTCGGCGGCCGGCGTCGGCGGCTCGTCCGGCAGTGCGAAAGGGACCGGCAGTGGAAGCATCTGCCGCGTCCAGCGTCGGAGCAACGCAGGGACGAGTCAATGCGAGCTTCTCACCACCTGGTTCGATTCCTGCAACGCAGGATCGACGCCATGCCAGAGAAACGGACACGCAGGCGCGCTCAGCGCGACAAGGCCGAGGGCAAGTCTGCGTCGACGCAGGCCGGCGAGTACGTGCGTGAGGAAATTCACCACGTGCGGGAGGGCAAACACGGCGCTCGTTCCGCCAAGCAAGCCATCGCCATCGGACTCTCCAAGGCCAGGCGCGCGGGAGTGGACCTTGCGCCGCCCAAAAAGGGCAAGACGTCGAGACGAACGCGCCAGAGCGCGGAGCGCGACCGCGAGCGCGGACAGGAGACCCGAGGGCGCAAGAAACCCTCGAAGAAGCGCGCGCGGGCCACGAGGGCGGCGCTTCGCCGTGAGCCCAGGAGGGCGGGTTCGTCGCGGGCGCTCTCCCGTCAAGCGCGCTCGGCCGCAGAGCGGCGCAGCCCGCAGGAACGTTCGGCGGCCGCGAAGAAGGCCGTGCGAACGAAGGGGCCCGTGCGACGTCGAATCGCGGCGCGGAAGGCCGCACGCACCCGACGAGCGCGAAAGGAGCGCGCAGAGGACTGACCCATGGAAGAAGAAGAGTTTCTGGAAACCATCGAGTGCGCCGAGTGTGGCGAGTTGGTAGAGGAGTCCGTCCCCTCCTTCGTGCTCTCGGAGCGCTACTCGTTGTGCTTCGAGTGCGCAGTACGACGCGGAGGTCTGTACGACGTTCGGCGCGACCGGTGGACGAGGCCACCGAGCCTCGAGGGCTTGCCAGGGGCGCCGGCAGAGTGGCACCCATCGCTGTGACGTAGAGCGGCTTACTCGTCGTCCTTGCGGGGGATCACGCTGATCGGCAGCGACGGCGGCGCGATGTCGGGATCGCTCGCGCGCATGCGGGCGATGTTTTCCATCGCCTCGGGCGTGAGCTTCATCTGCGCGGTGTTTTCGCCCGTGCGCACGGTCTGGCGCACGGCGTCCCACAGGCGCTCGGCGTTGCGTGACAGCCTCATGCGCGCCGCGTGCTCCAGGTAACCCAGGGCCACGGTGAACGATTTGACGAACGAACCATCCCGGCGGGAGCGGAGCTCCTCCGCGGCGTTGACCAACTGAGCTGCCACTTCCTCACGCCAGTATTTCGACACGTCATCCTTTTTGCCAGCGTTCGCCGGCTACTGCAACGCCCGCGCACGGCGACCTACTGTTCCGCGTGTCGCGCTCTGGGACACACGTCGCTTGACAAGAGCCGGGGTGCTCGCGCGCTCGACCGGCAGCCTGCCAGAATTGACACTGTCACTCGCTGCCGAACCGGTGGCATCAAGGCGCGGAGAGCAGCATGCGAGCGCTGAAGATTTCACTGGTTGCTGCGCTGGTCGCGGCCGCGGGCGCGGTTGGTTGTGGCGCCGAGCCCGGGCCCACGGACAGCAGTGTTGCCGGCGTCGGCGGTGACAGTGGCGGTTCGGGCGGTTCGTCCACGGCCGGCGCTGCCGGCGCGCTGGCTGGCTCTGCCGGTGTTGCCGGAGCGATGGGCGGCGCTGGTGGATCGCTGCCAGAAGGCTCGGCAGGCAGCGCCGGTGCTCCGACGCAGGCGGGAGCCGGCGGCAGCGGAGGAAGCGCGGGCGGTGGCAGCGGACTCTCGGAGGCGACCCACACGGCTCGCGCGCTCGGCAGCATGCCGGACGCACCCGCGGGCTACTGGGAATACCTGCCCAAGGGCTACGGCGACGGCGAGCCGCGCCCGCTGCTCGTCTTCTGGCACGGCGGGGGCGAGAAAGGCTCCGGCAGCGAGGCCGAGCTGCAGAAGATCCTGGCGCACGGACCGCCCAAGCTGATCGCGGCCGACGAGTGGCCCGAAGATCGTCCCTTCGTCGTGCTCTCGCCGCAGCACAACGAACCGATGTGCAGGATGGCGGGTGACGCTCACCGCGCCTTCCTCGACTACGCCGCCCTGGCCTACGACGTGGATCCGGCGCGCGTCTATCAGACTGGCCTGAGCTGCGGAGCGCTCGGTACGGCGGACTTCCTGGCGCGCTACGGAGCCTCGCAGCTGACCGCGGCCGTGCTCATCGCCGGTGACATCACGCCCGCGTGGGAAGGTCAGGGCTGCGCTCTGGCAACCGACATGGCGCTGTGGGCCCTGCACGGGGAGCTCGACACGACCGTGCTGCCCGCGGGTGACGACACCAACATGCCCAAGCTCATCGCCTGTCCCCAGCCGCGCCAGGACGTGAAGTATGACGTGTACCCCGACGTCGATCACGACTCGTGGACTCGCACCTACGACCTCTCGGGCGGCCACGACATCTACTCCTGGCTGCTCGCGCAGACGAAGTAGGGAAAATTCACCGGGCACCGCGCGGGAGCGCGCGTGGTCCGAGTCCCCCGGTCGAGCTAGTGAAAAGGGGAGTCATGAGCTCGAACGACTACATTCTCGGTCGCAGCCCGGCCGAAACGCGCCGCCTCGTGCTGCAGGACCAGCTCTACCGTCCCCTGACGCGGCGGCTCTTCGTTTCTGCCGGCATCGGATCGGGCATGAAGGTCCTGGACGTCGGCAGCGGCGCGGGTGACGTCGCCCTCCTGCTCGCCGAGCTCGTCGGACCGAGCGGAGCGGTGGTGGGGGTCGACGTCAACGCCGAGATCCTGGAGACGGCGCGCGCTCGCGTGGCGGCCACGGGCTTTCACAACGTGAGCTTCTTCGCGGGTAACGCGCGCGATCTGGAGCTCGACTCCGACTTCGACGCCGTCGCCGGGCGCTTCGTGCTGATGTACCAGGCGCAGCCAGCCGAAGTCGTCCGCCAGCTCGTTACCCGGCTGCGTCGGGGCGGCGTCGTCGCGTTTCACGAAAACGACTTCAGCTATCCGCCGACGGTCTTCCCACCGAGCGAGCTGTCGAAGAAGGTGCTGGATTGGAGCGTGCCCCGCGAGGTGCCCGGTACACCGGAGCTCCACATGGGCACGAAGCTGTTCAAGACGTTCATCGAGGCGGGGCTACCGCCGCCGGAGCTCCAGCTCGAAGCGCCGGTCGGCGGTGGACCACATTGGCTCGGTTACGAATACATGGCCGAGACGCTGCGCAGCCTGCTGCCGGCGCTGCAGCGGTTGACGGGGCTCGACCCCGCCGAGGTGAACATCGACACACTGGCCGAGCGGCTTCGCAACGACGTCGTGGCGCGACAGGCCGTTCAGATCTTGCCGATGACGTACGGTGCCTGGGCGCGAAAGCCCTGAGCGCCGGCCTCAGCGGTCGAGCTTGCCGTCGCTGTCGGCGATGACTTCGAAGCCGCCGTAGATCATGCGCTGCATGCTGAAAGGCAGATCACCCTCCATCTTGGCGCGCGGATCCGTGCGCATCTTTTCGTTGCCTGCGTCGCGCGCCGCCTTGGACGGCCATTCGATCCAGGTGAACACCACGCTCTCGCTCGGCTCCGCCTGAACCGCGCGCTTGAAGTCGGTGACCTTGCCGTCGGGCACGTCGTTGCCCCAACACTCGACGATGCGGGAGGCCCCGCAGTCCTTGAGTAAGCCGTGCCAGGCATCGAGCATCTTGCGGTAGTCGGCTTTCCGGCTCGTCGTCACGGGAATGATCATGCCGTCGATGTAGCTCATCGGAATTCTCCTCTGCTGGCCCGGGGGGAGGCCGGGGCCGGAAACCATGGGCACCTGTCGCCGTGATGGCAAGAACCCGGTGGGAATAATCGTCATTCCGGCGCTGTTCTCGCGGCCATGCGTCTTGCTCGGCGGGTCGGCCTGGTCATGCTGCTCGCCGCGCTTGCCTGGCTGTCGCTGGTGATCCGTCCGCAGCCCCTGTTCGCGCACGAGCTCCGGCGCGACAACGTCGTTTTGCACGCGCGCGTGCCGCTCGAGCCCAAGGCCGGTCCTTGGCTCGACGAGGTGGTTCGGCGCGTGGCTCGCTCGCCGCTCTACGATCCCGAACGCCTCCACCACGTGTTTCTGTGCGACACGCCCGAGCTGTTCGCGTTCTTCGAGCCGTTCCAGCGCAACGTGGGCGGCATCGCGCAGTGGCACCTCGGCGGCAACGTCTTCATCCGGCCCTTCAACCTCGAGCGCGGAACCGTGATCGGCCCTGCGGGCAAGGAGAAGACCGGCGAGCGGGACCTGGTCTACTTCATCGCGCACGAAGTGACGCACGTGATGACCAGCGATCGCATCGGGCGCTGGCGCTACGCTCACCTGGCCGCGTTTCAGGTCGAGGGCTACGCCGACTACGTGGCGTTCGCTCGCCCCGTCGACTTCGCTGCAGCCCAGGCGGCACTCGCCCAGGGCGACGCCGAGATGAGCCCGCAGCGCTCGGGGCTGTATCGGCGCTACGAGCTCTTCGTGGCCTGGCTGCTCGAACGCCGGGGTATGAGCGTCGACGAGCTTCTGGCTGAGCCCATGGATCCGCTCCTGATCGAGCGCGAGGTTCTGGCCGCCGAAGTCAGTCGATGAACGTCTGTGGGCCAGCCAGAATTGCCCACAAAAGCGCATGCGAGGCCTGGCGCCAAAGGGCGCGGCACCCCGCTGTGTTAGACTGGGGCGTTGCGGTTGGAGCTGCTTATGTACGATCTGCTCAGGTCTCGGCGTTCGTTTATCCGGAGGACGAGCGTCGCCGCTCTCCTTGCTGCTGGCTTCGTGTCGACGTTTGGCCAGGGTGCCTCGGCCGCGCCGGTACTGCGTTACCAGGTAGACCAGCACGGCGATTTCCTGCTCGTGGGCAACACCCTCGGCCACGACTGCGACAGCGGTAATGCAACGCCCGTCGTCGGCACGGTCGGCGCCTGCGGCTCGAGCATCTCGGATTCTTCGCCCGACGTCTTCTGGCAAGCCGATCAACCCTCGGCCGGCAGCGCCAGCGCCAGCACCGCCGTCACGGTGGGCAATGCGCGCAGCACCGCAATGTTGACGCTGCCAGCCGGCGTGCAGGTCACCTATGCGCGCCTTTACTGGGCCGCCATGCGTGGTCCCGGCGGCGCCGACGCCTCGGTGAACATCGAAGCTCCCGGGTCGACCCTTCAAGCGCTCACGGCAGACGTGGCGCACAGCAACACGTTGTCGGCGACGCTCACGCAGTACGAGTCGTCCGCCGACATCACCGAGCTGGTGCAGACCTTCGGCAGCGGCGCCTATCGCGTCAGCGGCGTGGATTCGATCGCGCTCTCCAACCTCAGCGACTCGCGCGCGTTCGCTGCCTGGTCGATGGTCGTGCTCTACGAGGATCCGGCCGAGCCGCTCCGACAGCTGACGATCTTCGACGGGCTCGACTCCAGCAGCGCCGTCGACATGACCGTGTCCGGCTTCCTGGTGCCGCTAGCGGGCATCGACGCCAAGTTCGGTGTGGTGGCCTATGGCGGCGACGGTCAGACCGGCGGCGACGGCATGACCTTCAACGGCACCGCCCTCGTCGACGGCGTCAGTGCCTCCAACAAGTTCTTCAATTCGTCGCGCACTTTCCTCGGTGTCCCCGTCAGTGTGGCTGGCGATCTGCCGCAGCTCACGGGCGGTATGCGCAGCATGAGCGCCGTCGATCTCGACGTGGTCGATGTCACGTCGCTGCTGGCTCCGAACGATACCGAGGCCAGCATCCAGGTCACGGCCGGCGGTGACAACAACATCCTGATCGGCGCGCTGCTCACGTCGATCACGACGTTCAAGCCGAACTTCAACGAGAGCATCAAGAGCGCCGTGGATTTGAACGGCGGCGTGCTGGTCGCGGGTGACGTCATCCGCTACACGATCGACGTCGTCAATACCGGTAACGACCCGGCCATCTCGGTCGTGCTCAGCGACGAGATCCCCGCTGGCCTGACCTACGTGCCCGGCTCCATTCGCGTGACCACCGACGCGGTGCCGGCCAAGACCGACCCCGCCGGCGACGACGTGGCCGAATTCGACGCCGGGCAGAACCTCGTGCGCGTGCGGCTCGGCGCGGGCGCTGACGCAGTGGACGGCGGAACGTTCGAGATCGGCGAGAGCGCCACCGTCGTCTTCGACGTCACGGTCGATCAGGGCACGACGGGCCTCGTTGCCAACCGGGCCACGATCACTGCCAGCGGCGAGAGCGGCGCAGAAGCGACCGACTTCCAGACCGACGACGGCAGCGGCGGCGGTGCCACCCTGGTCACCGTCAATCCTTGCGACTCCGACGACGACTGCGCGCCGGGTGAGCATTGCTTCGACCCGCCAGGCAACTCTCCGAACGAGTGCGTCGACTGCCTGGTCGACACGGATTGCGGCGGAACGAAGCCGATCTGCAACAATCAAAACGATTGTGAGGCCTGCGGCTCCGACTCGCAGTGCGAGGCCAAGGATCCGCTCAAGCCGGCCTGTCAGAGCGCGGGTGTGCTCGACGGCTCGTGCGGCGAGTGTTCCTCCACCAACGACGATCTCTGCACGGGCAATACACCGCAGTGCCTCGAGAGCTCGGCCACCTGCGGTTGCTCGGATACGGACGGCGACTCTGAGTGCGGCGCCGCCGACTCGGGCATGGTGTGCAGCAGCGCGGCGGGCCTGTGCATCGCCGGCTGTAGCACTGCTCCGCAGCGGAACGACTGCCCGGCGGATCAGATCTGCAGCAAGCAGGACGGCACGGTCGGTGAGTGCATCGACCAGCCCTGCAACGACAACGACGACTGTTCGAGCCCGACGCCCGTGTGCGACGAAGTCAGCTCGCCGCACCAGTGCGTGCAGTGCATGGTCGACGGCGATTGCACGGCTCCGCTGGTCTGCAGTGCGAGCCAGGTCTGCGTCGAGTGCACGCCGAGCGATCTCGGAAACTGCTCCGCCGACGACAGCGGCGCGGCCTGCCTGGTCGACGGCAGCTGTGGCTGCAACGACGACAGCGACTGTGGCGCCGCGGACTCCGGTCGCGTCTGCGACCCGGTGACGGATCGCTGCATCGTGGGCTGTCGCGGTAGCGGCGGCAACGGCTGCCAGACCGATCTGGTGTGTACCTCGCCCGACGCCACGATCGGCGCCTGCGTGACCTGCACCACGAACGCTGGTTGCACGGCTCCGGAAGTGTGCGACACGACCGTCGATCCGGCGGTGTGCGTGGGCTGCGTCGACGACGGCGATTGCACGTCGCCTCAGGTCTGCGACGGCACGGCTCAGGTCTGCGTCGACTGCGACAGCGACGACGACTGCCAGGCTCCCACGGTTTGCTCCAGCACGCAGACCTGCATCGGCTGCGACAGCGACGACGACTGCGCCGCCGGTACGGTGTGCGACGAGCCGACCGAGACCTGCGTCGGCTGCACGATGACGAGCGACTGTGACGGCGGCCAGGTGTGTGACACGGACACGCAGACGTGCGTCGGCTGCACGATGACTGCGGACTGCGACGGCGGTCAGGTGTGCGACACGGACACGCAGACGTGCGTCGGCTGCACGATGACTGCGGACTGCGACGGCGGTCAAGTGTGCGACACGGACACGCAGACGTGCGTCGAGTGCACGATGACTGCGGACTGCGACGGCGGCCAGGTG
>DATLIL010001076.1:0-6795 GCA_035539475.1 Polyangiaceae bacterium | reverse complement strand
CGGCCAAATTACCAGGCGTCTGCGGGCCCCCTGGCCAGTCGCTTCGTTAAGTGCCGCTCGGCGGGGCTGCGCCCGCGAGGGCGGGCGTAGCCCCGCCTCGCTCTCTAGTTTTTTGTTTGGCGGAGTTCCTGCGCATGGCGCGTGGCCTTCCGGGTGCTTTGGTGGAAAGCGGCGCCTGTTCGGTCAGTTTGTTGTGACCCGCGTCTCATTCGCCGATCGAGATCTGCTGGTGCCAAGATCCCCAGGTTGATCCAGCTCGGCCTGCTGACGCAGGCCTCGCGTACCCGTTTCGGTAGGCATCAGGAGCTCGACGACCTCGCGTACCCGTTTCGGCAGGCATCAGGAGCTCGACGACCTCGCGTACCCGTTGCGGTAGGCATCAGGAGCTCGACGACCTCGCGTACCCGTTGCGGCAGGCATCAGGAGCTCAACGAAGCTTGGTTCGTTCAGGCGACTCCTGGTAGCCGGTCGAGCGGTTCTCGGGCTGCGACCCAGTCGTCGGGGAAGGGGAGCGCTGCGCGGCGCAGGACCAGGATTCCGCCAACGATGGCGCAGGTCGTGTCGCGATCCCCCAGGCCCGAGACCGTGGTCCACATGGCCTCGGCGAAGTCACCGAAGCACTTGCCCAGGCACCACAGCGCAAACGGAACCGTGTCCTGGCTGATCACGCGAGAACCGTTGCCGAGGGCGGCGACTGCCGTTCCGACGTCGTGGTCCAGCGGCAAGCTCGAGGCCCTGGTGATGCCGTCGCGCGTCTCGCCGGCGGGCGTGCGGGCGAGGACTGCGGAGAACAGCTCGGCGGGTGCAGTCGCGGCATCGATGAGCGACGCCGCGACTGCCACGGCGATGGCGCCGGCCTGGCCTTCGGCGTGGGTGTGCGTGACTTCTGCTGAAGCGGCCGCTTCCGATGCCGCACGCGCGGGGTCGTTCTCGAAGTACGCGCCCACGGGAGCGACACGCATGGCTCCGCCATTTCCCATTGAGCCGGTTCCGTCGAAGACGTCCCCAGCCGCTCGTTGCCAGGGTTCTCCCTGAGCGATGGCCAGCAAGATATCGTGGGCCGTGGGACCGTAACCGCGATGCCTATCAGCGAGATAACGGCGCCCGAAGTGATGCGCGAGTCGTTCCTGGTCGATGCCGCCGTGCTCCTCGAGGACGTCCACGATCGAGAGCGCCATCACGGTATCGTCCGTACAGCGCCAAGGCGCCGCCGGCATGGCGCGCTGCGCGATCAGCCCTTCGACGGTGCTCGGTGATACGAAGAAGCGTTCACCGAAGGCGTCGCCGAGTGAGAGGCCTTCGAGCGACGTCCGTGCCCGCGCCATCCTGGCCGCGTGATGTTCCACCCTGGACATGACGTTCGGGATTGTGGCTCAAAGGCAAAGCCCGGAGCAAGTGAGGCCGCGTCAGCGGCCCAGCATGGAACCACCCATGGATCCTTGTCCACGGCAGATCTCGATCCGCGAATGAGAACCGAGTCGTGAGAAACCTGACCGAACAGGCGCGGCTTGCCAGCAGTGCGCACGGAAGGCCAAGCGACACGGGCGGCCGAAACGCAAAACAGTAAAACCCTGCGAGGCCGCGCGCAGCGCGGCCGAGCTAGCGACAGGCAGTGCCGTTATGGCGTGTTCCCAAACATCAATGACGGCGACGGCGTCGCGCGCTGGCGGCCAGGAGAGCGAGTGCGGGGGCGAGCCAGGGCAGGGTGCTGCGATGAGTAGGGGCGGTGATCGTGCAGCCGCTTTCTTCCTCGTCCTGGCGGGACGGACTGCACGTCAGCGACCCTTCGGGACAGGCCCAGGCGGGCGGTCCTTCCGAGCCGGTGACTGCGATCGCCTGTTCGCGCAGCCAGTCGGCGCGCGTGTCGAGGCCGCCGAATACCGGCTGGGTGCAGCCCTCCAGACCGCGCGAGAGCACGCCGATCACGTAGCTGTCGGACAGGGCCGGGCCGCCCGAATCGCCGCGACAGTTCCCTTCGGTGCCGACCCACTCGTTGTCACGGATGTCGGGCACTCCGCACTCGCTGCCGACGCAGACCACCTCGCGATCGCCGAGCTGCTTGCGTATGCCCGAAGGCGCGTCGGGCAGCGCTTCGTCCATGCCGTAGCCGATCGCCGTGTACGTCTCGCCAGTCTCCGGAGGACGACCCAGCATCATCGGGAGTGGTGTGATGCCGACGAGCGGCTCTTCCAGGACCAGGAGCGCCACGTCCGTGCCGCACAGATCGGAGTCCGGCGGATCCGAGAGGCGTAGGGCCGAGACGGCCAGGTAGTCGCTCGGGTCCTCGGTGATCTCGGGCAACGGCACGACGAAGAGCGCGCCTGCGCTGTCCGGAGCGACCCACGGCGTTTGCCCGCAGGTGACGCTGGGATCTTCGCCCGCCGTGTCGGCCACACAGTGTCGCGCCGTGAGCACCAGGCGCGGCGCGATGAGCGTGCCGCTGCACTGTCCGCCGGCGAAGTTGACGACGGCGACCACGGCGTTCATGTCGGGGGCCGGTTCGCCGCCCTTGATCTCTTCTGCGCTCGTACCCAGCGGTTCGGCAGCGCTGCCGCAGGCGAGCAAGCCGAAAATCGAACCGAGGACGAGAGCGCGTGTGCTCATTCGAGGGGAGCGACGCGGAGCAGGTAGCGCCCCGCCACGGTGCCGGACGCGCCGTCGGGCGTGGCGTAGTAGTCGAGGATCGCGACCTTGTAGAGCTCACCGCTGCCGCCGCTGACCAGATAAGTGACGTCGGGAGCCGGCGTGAGCACGTGCTGGGCCTGATCGTATTCGCTCCAGCCCGAGAAGGTGGTGACGGGCGCTCCGCTGTCGTCCTCGGTCAGGTTGCAGTCGTCGTCGAACCAGGACTCGGGCGGCAGCTCACGGTCGCCGAGCGTCTCGAGGTTCACGGTGTCGAAGGGCAGGGCGATGCGCAGCGCGCCGCCCTGGCCGGGTCCGCTGTCGCCACTGTTGTTGCGCAGCACGAAGCGCTTGAAGGCGATGTCCCAGTCGGCTGACTCGAGCGCTTCCATGTCGCCGACGTCCACTCGCGCACCGGTGGCGAGCGAGAGGTAGACCCACGGACTCATGTCCTGCGAGTCGAAGCCGCCGGCCGAAGCGTCGACGTACACCTGAAGCTCGCTGCCGCTGCTGCCCAGCACCTGGACCGCCGCTTCCGATCGGGCGTCGACCAGACCGAGCTCCTGACGCAGCGCGGCGCTGCAGGCGCCCATGTAGACGGGCGGGGGCTGCGAGCTGGTGCCGCCGCTGCCGTCTCCGCCATTTTGGGCGTCGAGCGGCTCGGAGGCGCAGCCGAGCGCGAGACTCAGGGTCAGGCCTATGCACCCGTAGCGAAGAGAACCCATGACTAGCCTCGTCCTTTCATCGTTCGTCGTCTTGCGCCCAGCAGTGCCAGCACGAGGAGCGCGCTCGCTCCCCATCCGTTCGTGTCCGGGCGGCTCGAGAGCGTGCAGCCTCCCGACTCAGCGGAGCTTTCCGCGGCTGTCGGAGTTTCGGCGCGCAGGGTGAACGGCGCGTCGGTTCGCGCCAGGCTCTGACCGGCGACCACCACCACCACGTCATCCTCCGGCGTGGCGGGCAGTGGCTGAGCGCTGGCGGGGTCGACGGTGCCGTCGGGCGCGACGGACAGCATCACCGCCGCCATCCGCGTCGGATCAGCTTCCAGCCGGAGCTCGATCGGCTGAGCGACGGTGACGGAGTAGTAGTAGACGCCGAGCCCCGAGCCGACCTCGCTCACGGTGGCACCTGGCGTGGCCTCGAAGGGCGTGAGCGGCACCAGCGGATACTCTGCCGCGTTCGCGTAGCCCTGGCCTGGCGTAGCGCGCTCGCCGGTGGCGGCGTTGTACGTCGCGAACTCGAGGAAGGTCGCGGCGAGGGTCGAGGCCTGACTCGAGAGCACGCGTTCGGTGGTTTCGAGCACGTCCTCCGTGGACGAATCGAGCTCGTCGAACACGCTCACGATCAGCGGCGCGCCGTGGCGTTGCTCGAGAAATACGGGCCAGATGGCGGTCGCGTAGAGAAACCCCGCGACCACGCCGCCGGGGGGCACGTTGAGCGGTCGCCAGGGGCTCTCGAAGTACTCCGGCAAGAAGCGCTCGAGGTCCTCGATCTCGGGGTACACCTGCTTGGCCGCCCACTGCGCGCTGCCCTCGGCCCACCACGGCTCGAGCCCGGCGTCGTACGTGGCCTGCACGGCATGAAACAGCTCGTGCGGCACGACCGTGCGCAGTCCCTCCTCGGTGTCGGCGTAGCCGCCGCCGCCGAAGTTGTTCTCGACCATGACGAAGCTCGCGCAACGGTTGTCGGTCGTGCAGTGGTCGCGAAGGGTGTGGCCGTCGGCGGCGCTGAACTGGACGAGGTAGACGTCGAACGCGCCGCTGCCGCCGTTGTCCGGGCACGGCGAATCCTCGTCGCCGAGCGGCGCTTCGAAGCCGAGCTCGGCGAACTTCGCCAGCGCGTCGTCGGCGGCCGTGGCCGCTGCGATCACGGCATCGGGGGTCTCACCGTCGGCTGCAGCCGACGGCGGTGCGTGCACGCCCGTGAGCGCGTAGTGGATGCGCGCGGCGCCCGACGGTGAATCGTAGCTCGCGACCTCCGCCGAGCCGTAGCTCGTGCCAGCGCTGCCCTCGGCTTCGGTGGGCCGGTGGTTCTCGCAGCTCTGCGCCGCGGCCACTCTGGCCACGAGCGAGATGGCGCCGACCGTCACCGCTATCGACGAGGCCCGAAACATCGGGCCGTAGACTAACCCTTTCGTCCTGCGGCTCAAATCGCCAACGAAATACCGCTAGTCCTCGCCGCCGCCGATCGGGGTGACCCTGATGTCGGCGGCGTCGTCGATGCTCAGCAGTACGACGCCTGCAATCAAACCCGGGACGGTGGCGCCCAGCGCGGCGGTGGTCACGACGTGATCGTCGTCACCGTCGCTCAGGTCGAAGGCGGCGACGGTCCCTCCGACGAGGAGACAGAGGACGGACACGACCGCTCCCGCCTGGCGCAGCCCGGCGCGCGAACGGTAGTTGTACTCGACGTTCGTCGGGTAGTTCAGCATGAACTGTCGCCGCGTCACCATCCCCTCTTCCTCGTTCTTGACGGTCAACGTGTAGGCGCCCTCGGGTAACCTCTCCTTGCACGGCGCCTCGCACAGGTTGAAGGCGCTGCTTTCGCCCTGGGGGCGGGCGAGGAGCGTGGCCCCGCGAACATTGGAGGTGAAGTAGATGGGGTGACCCTCGGGGAGCGGCGAAACGGCGGCCTCCACTTCTTCGACGTCGTCCTCTTCTTCCTCCTCCACTTCCTCTTCGACCGCACTGGTGGCAGGCGCGGGCTTGGGCAGCTGATCGGCGGGGCCGGCGTAGCGGATGTCGGCCGCCGGAATGCGGCGAGTTTCACCCGTCAGCAGCACGATCGTCGTGTGGGTCTGAAGTTTTTCGGCGATGGTGCCGCGAAACAGGTCTCCGTTCTTGAGCAGAACCACATCGGGGGCGCTGACCGGCGCCTGCTCGGACACTGGAGCACCAGGCGCGGCTGTCTGGCAGAAAGCCTCCTGCGCAGTGCCAGCAACGAGCGCCACCGCCAATACCCACGACCACACCTTTTGAGCCATGCCAGAGGTCAGACTAGTCGCTCCGGATCGTCCTGGAAAGGGCCGTTTTTTGTTTGAGTCGGGCCACTGCCGCGGACATGCTGTGTGCCACATGGCTCGGCTCCTTGTCGCGATGCTGTTCGGGGTGTTCGCGTCCGCGTGCAGCGACGAGCCGGGCGATGGCGGCGACGATTCGAGCCCGAAGGGCGATCGCGACGGGACGACGATCGCTGTGGAAGTGACGCCGGACGCGCGCACGTTCGTCGAGCTGGCGGAGCCGTCGGTGCTGGAGCTCGACGGCGACGGCAGCACGTCGATCGCCTGGGACCTCGCCTTCTCTGGTCGCGAGATCTTCACGAACTCCGGCGTGTCGGGGCCGGGCAACGCGCGCGGCTTCGGGCCGCTCTCTCCGCCCACGTTCCTGTCCGACACGGCGCCCGAAGTACCGGTTCTGTTCGAGGACCGCGCCGGCGGGGCCTTTCTCGACTGGTACGACTACGACGAGACGCTGCTCTACAGTCGCTATCACGTCTACGGCGTGCGTGATGGTGACCAGCTCTACAAGGTGCAGCTGCTCGGCTACTACGGCGAGCAGGCGGGGGCTCCGGTGAGCGCGCTCTACCAGCTGCGTTACGCCGAGGTGCTCGAGTCGGGCTCTGGCGAGACGCACGAGCTCACCGACATCAACGGCACCGCCGGCGGCGCCACCGGCAGCGGTCCGGCGACGTGTGTCGATCTCGCCAGCGCTGACACGTTCGAGCTCTCACTCAACGAGGCCAAGGAGTCCGACACCTGGCACCTCTGCTTTCATCGTGAGGGCGTGCTGGTCAACGGTGGCCAGGGCGGTCCGCGCGGGGTCGCCGCGGTGGACCTCCAGGCCAGCGAAACGTCCATCGAAACCGAGGAAGAGATTCAGGCGCGCACGGCCGACTCCGAGCTCCCACGTTTCGACGACGTGGACTTCGCGGTGCTGAGCGACGCGGCGCTCGACTGGCGCGGGGACGGCGTGATCACGCCCTTCGCGTCGCGCTGGCTCGAGCCGGGCGCGGACCCACCGGCGACGGTCGAGGACGTCTGGCTGGTCGTCGCCGCTGACGGCGCGTCCAACTACCTCGTCGGGTTCGACGGCATCGAGGGCGATCCCCAGCAAGAGGCCGCCACGCTCCAGCTGCGGGTCAAGAGCGTGCGCTGATCATGCGGCGATCGTGGGCCGC
>DATLIL010001075.1:0-2932 GCA_035539475.1 Polyangiaceae bacterium | reverse complement strand
GCAGACACTCGACGACCTCCGGCGTTCGGCAGCCCGGACGCACTTCGAGCGATTGCTTTCGATCGCAGCCACTCGTCAGCAGCACGACCAGGCAGATTGAGAGTATGATCAGGATTCGTGTCGTCGTCACCTACCGCGGGCATACGCGGGGATCCGTCATCGGGTTTCGCTAGGGGATGATTCGACTTGAATGGCGCAGCCCATCACGCTGGCACCTTCGAGCAGCGTGATGGGCTCTACCTATGGGCTTCAGTGACCGTTCAGCAGCCGGATGGCTTCAGCGACGGCGTTTCGCATTTCGGGTTCGGGGTCATGGCCCTCGTCCAGGTAGTTCTCGGCGAACACGGCGAAGCTGTAGGCGGGTGTGACGCGGGTGTAATCGAGGGCGGCGCCGTCCCAGTCCCACATCACGCCGACCTGAGCTTCGGCCTTGTAGCGGTAGCCGCTCTTCGTGCCGACCTGATCGTAGAGCACGCCCTCGTCGGCGTCGTAGCCGCCGTCGCTGGCTTCGTCGATGCGCTGGTAGAAGCGGGCGCGCTCGGTCGAGCTCATCTCGTCGCCGGTCAGCTCACGCAGGGCGTGGCCGTACTCCACCGGAGTGATCGAGTTGGCCTGCGTCGCGTAGTAGGGCTCGTGCTCCTCGTCGTCCGGGGATTGATCCAGCTTGGCCAGGCAGGTCTTTTCGGCCGCGGTGGCGTTGTAGAAGGCGCCGCCGTCCCGGGTGTAGGCGTTCAAGGTGTCGCAGCTCACGTTCAAGACGCAGGCGTCGTGCACGAGCTGGACGCGCTTCTCGATCTCGCAGATCGAGGTGACCTCACCGACGTTGTGCAAGCCGAGATTGCTGCGCAGGTAGCCCCGTAGCGAACCGGCCGAGTTCGATTCGACCAGGCCCCACAAGCGATCCGTGCTCGCGGTGTCGCTCTGGCTGAGCATGTTGCTCAGGAACCTGTCCAGGGGGTAGGCGGAGCCGTTGAAATCCGCCAGAACGAAGCCCCTGTCGACCTCGCCGCGATAGTCCGTGCTGCGTAGCGTCGTCGGGTCCCAGGTGGAGACCTCGTCGTCGATGACCTTGGCCGCGATCAGCACCTTGCTGGTCGAGGCCATGTAAAACGGCTCGTTCATGTTGTAGCCGATCCAGCTTCCGGTCCTGAGGTTCTGCACGAAGAGGCCGAAGCGACCGCTGTCACCCACGTTGATATCGTCGTCCTCGTACGTATCGATCGCGGCCTGGAGGGCGGCGGTCGCGCCGCCGGCGAACGTGACGTTCGACTCGATGGTATTGCGACGCTCGGTGCGGTTCCAGACGGCCGAGTACTTCAGGTTATCGCTCGTGTCGTAGAACAGGTTCAGGTCCACCAGGACGCTGTTCTGCGCGACCTCCTCGGCGTTCTTCTGGCGGAACTCCTCCTCGGTCATGCTCGAGTCGTACTCGTCGTCACGCACCTCCGAGTTTTTCAGCCAGATCCCGCAGTATTCGATGGAGCTGCCGTTGTTGAACGGAGAGATGTCGATCAGGGTGTAGCCGTCCTCGTTGTTCTGCTCGTGCCGGGTCAAGAGATCCGAGCGCGACTGCTCATACGCCCAGCGGTAGTCCGTCAGGCCGTCCTTCACCCAGAGCGCCAGATACTGCGTCACGCCGTCGCGCGTGTACTTCGAGATACGCTTCGGGCGATAACCAGCCGCCTTTTGCTCGTTGAGCTTCGTCTTCAGCGTCGAGAGGCTGATGTTGCGGGACGCGGGGGAGGCCTGCTGGCCCTCGCGCTTGACCCAGACGGCGTCGAAGCGCGGCGAGCCGCCGCTGTCGACGTGCACGTTGAAGTCGAAGAGCTCGTAACCCTCGTTCTTCTTGTCCGTTGCGCGCTGGTCGAAGTCGTCGTTCGAGATGTTCCGATCCCACCACGAGGCCGTCACCTTCCGATCCTTGTGCCAGGCGCCCACGTACTCCGCCGCGTTGCTGCCGTCTTGCGCGCTGGCCAGGAGCGACGGGTAGTAGTCCGGATCGCTGTCGGAGATCAGCTCTTGCTGCGCGTTGAAGTCGCTCCCCGTCGCTGCCTCGTTCACCTTCACGAACAGCGTCGGCCGGCGGGTCCAGGGCGTGGTCGGCGTCTCCAGCGCCTCACCCCCGATCCGCAGCTCCTCGCCGAGCTCACCGCTCGTTTCGAGCTCATCGCCCTCGCCGCCGATCTCCGCCGTACAAGAACAAGCCAAGGAAACCAAAAGCCCCACGTTCACCAGTCGATTGATCATCGTGCGCGCCACCAATGCAGACCTCGTGCCCGCGCGCTCATCAGCGGATATCCGCCGTTTCAGCCTCGAGGTCGCAGCGGATCCCTGGTTTTCTCCGCCACCCTTGGCGGGTCACCGCCAGTTATGGCGGTAGCTCGCAGGCGAACGGCAGCTCTTCATAGCAGGTGACGTCGCCCCAGGCGCCCTCGGCATTGTCGAGCCGGATGATGGCGCAGTTCTCGGGCTGATAGTTGTCTGACTGGTTGCTCGGCGCGCCATCGGCCCAGTGCTCGAAGGCCCCGTCGACGGCCATGCCGTTGGCATCGCCGTTCCAGAACTCGGTGCCGTCGGACCACAACCAGTGCCCTTCATCGGCTGCGTCGGTGCCGCCGATGTACATCTCCGTTTGAGTGCCCACGACGAGGTCCTTCATGGTCTCGAAGAGGAAGGCGTTTTCTTCCAGACTGTCGATGCGCACGAGCGCCATGCCACTGGCGGCGCACTGGGCGGCGGCTTCGGCGCGATCACCCGGCTGCGTGCAGAACATGTACGGCAGATCGAGGAAGGTCGAGCCGCTGCAACCCGGCGGACAAGTGTCGCCCTCGTCGGGGGCGTCGTCACAGTTGTTGTCGAGCCCGTCGCAGATCTCCTCGAGCACGGCGCATTTGCTGGTCGGTTCACCCGCGCCACCCCCGCGCGCCAGGTC
>DATLIL010001074.1:0-3317 GCA_035539475.1 Polyangiaceae bacterium | reverse complement strand
CAGCGGCGGCAAAGGCGGCAAGGGCGGCTCGACGAACCAGGGCGGCGCGAACGAAGGGGGCATGAGCGACGTGGGTGGAGGTGCCGCTGAAGGCGGCAGCGGCGGAGTGCCCGCGAGCTGCGGCGACGGGATGGTCGCTCCGGACGAGGAGTGCGACGGCGACAACCTGCTCGACGCCACCTGCGAGTCGTTGGGGTTCACCGACGGCACGCTCGCCTGCAGCGCGAACTGCAGCCTCGACACGAGCGACTGCTCCGGCAGCGAGAACTGCGGCGACGGCGCTGACAACGACGGCGACATGCTGGTCGATTGCGAGGACGACGACTGCGAAGAGAGCTGCGCCGATCCTTGCGCGGCACCCGAGGTGCTGGCCGACCCTGCCGAGATCATGGCCACGACCGCGGGCCGCGCGGACGCCGTTTCATCCGACTGCAGCGCGAGCAGCCCGACACCGGGACCGGACGTGGTTTACGCGTTCGAAGCGTCCACCACGGGCATGCTGGAGATCGTGCTCGAATCGACCCAGCTGATGCAGGTCTCGGTGCTCGACGCCTGCTCCGGCAGCGCCGCCACGGTAGCCTGCGACGATCAGTTCCTGAGCCTACCCGTCACTGCCGGCGATAGCCTGCTCATCGCGGTCGAGGCCTACGAACCCGGCGAGGCCGGCCCATTCGTCCTGAACGTGAAGAGCCGAGCCCTCGACGTCTGCGGCGACGGCTACCGTGACGCGAGCGAGGAGTGCGACGACGGGGACACCGACGCGCTCGACGGCTGTGACAGCGACTGCAACCTCGAGACCAGCGAGGGCGGCTCGAATGACACCACCGCCGAGGCCGACTCGCTGATGGCGCCCTATTACGGAACGATCGCTCCGCAGGGCGACGTTGACGTGATCGAGCTCGCGGTGCCGAGCGGTCCGGCCAGCATCGTGGCCAACATCAACGCATTCGGTGACGATTGCCTGACCGGTGAGCTCGACAGCTTGGTCGAGCTGATCGACTCGACCGACGCCGTGATCGCCAGCGACGACGACTCCGGCGTCAACTTCTGCAGTCACCTGGTCAGCTCGGGACTGACGGCGGGCACCTACTACCTGCGCGTGTCGGCGGCGCCGACAGGCGCGACGCCGACCTTCCCCTATCAGCTCTCCGTCGAAGTGAACGTCTGCGGCGACGGCCTTCAGGGCCCGGGGGAACAGTGCGACGACGGCGACCAGACACCGGGCGACGGCTGCGACGCGAGCTGCCAGCTCGAGTAGGCGTTCCGCCCGCAAATTTCGCGGACCTGGCGCCCTGGCCCCTGCCGCTGCCAGCTCTGTGGTAAAGGGGCGGCCCATGCAGCTTCTGCTGGATCCGGAGAGCTCCGCGCGCGGGCTCCGGCGCATGGCTGGCGAGATCATCGAGCGCCACCATGGCACCGCGGAGCTCCTGCTCGTCGGCATCCGCCGTGGCGGCGTCGCAGTGGCCGAGGCGCTCGGCCACTGGATCAACGAGCTCGAGGGTCAGCGCGTGCCGCTCGGTACCGTCGACATCACGCTCTATCGCGATGACGCGGCGACGGCGCTGCCGAACCCGCGCATCGGGCCGAGTGAGATCCCCGTGCCCATCGCCGGGCGGCGCGTGATCCTGGTCGACGACGTGCTCTACTCGGGACGCACGGTGCGCGCCGCGCTCGACGCGCTGCTCGACTACGGCCGGCCGCGTACCGTCGAGCTCGCGGTGCTGGTCGACCGCGGCGGCCGCGAGCTACCCATCTTCGCCAGCTACGCAGCCAAGAGTCTGGAAGTGCCCGCCGACCAGCGCGTGGACGTGCTCACCGACGCGACCGGCCTGCGCGCCGTGCTGCAAGCCGCCGGCGCTCCCTCCGTCCCCCCGAGTGCAATGCCATGAGTCAGCCCCGCCTGCGCCACCTCCTCGGAATCCGCGAGCAAACGCCCGACGTCTTGCTCGGACTGCTCGACACCGCCGACGCCTTCTACGAGGTCAGCCGCCGTCCGGTGCGCAAGGTGCCCACGCTGCGCGGCAAGACCATCATCAACTGCTTCTACGAGGCTTCCACGCGCACGCGCACGAGCTTCGAGCTCGCCGGCAAGCGCCTCTCGGCGGACGTCGTCAACATCGGCGGCTCGTCGTCCAGCACCAGCAAGGGCGAGACGCTGAAGGACACACTGGCCACGCTCGACGCCATGCACGCGGACGTCATCGTGCTGCGCCACGCCGCGTCGGGGGCCCCGCACTACGTCGCCCGCTACGCGCGCGCGGCGGTGGTCAACGCGGGCGACGGCATGCACGAGCACCCCACTCAGGCGTTGCTCGACAGCTTCACCATCCGCAAGAACACCGGACGCAAGGACCTCACTGGCCTGGTCGTCGCGATCTGTGGTGACGTCCAGCACAGCCGCGTGGCGCGCTCGAACGCGCTCTTGCTGCGCGCGCTCGGCGCCACGGTGCGCTTCGCCGGCCCCCGCACGCTGATGCCGCACCGCGACGAGGGACTCGGCTGCGCCGTGTACGAAAAGCTCGAGCCGGCCCTGGAAGGCGCCGACGTGGTGATGATGCTGCGCATCCAGAAGGAGCGACTGAACAGCGCTCTCCTGCCCTCGCTGCGCGAATACTCGCGCGTCTTCGGACTCAACGCGCGCCGACTCGCGCTGGCCAAGCCCGGTGCGCTGGTGATGCATCCCGGACCGATGAACCGCGGCGTCGAGATCTCCGACGACGTCGCGGACGGCCCGCAGAGCATGATCCTCAATCAGGTCGAGGCCGGCGTCGCCGTGCGCATGGCCGTGCTCTACCACTGTGCCAGCGAGCCCGAGTCCGGCCTGAGTCTCTGACGCGCTACTTCGGCTTCTTGGCCTTGGTCTTCTTCGACTTGGGCGGCTCTGGAGCGATGGTCGGCGCCGCCGGTTTCGTGGTGGCTTCTTTGGGCGCCGCCACGGGCGGTGGTGGCGCGGGAGCGGGAGCTGTCGAGGCTGCTGGCGGGGCGGCTGCAGGCGGCTCGGCGGATTTGGCGCTGCTCGCCGGCTCAGCGTCGGCGGCCTTTTTGCTCGCCTCGCGCGCAGGCGCTGCCGCGGGCGGGACGTCAGCGCTCGGCGCCGGCGCTGACGCGGGCGCTGCTTCCGACGCAGCCGGAGCCGCGGCAGCTGGCGTCGCGGGAGCCGGCGGCTCGGGCGCTGCGGCTGGTTCGTTGCTCGAGACTGCCGCGGCGGCCGCCGGTGTCGCCGCAGGGAGCGCAGCTGGCGGTGACCCCGCCGCGATCTGCGCCTCGTTGGCGTACATCCAGGCAGCAGCGCCACCTGCACCGAGCAACAACACGCC
>DATLIL010001073.1:0-3390 GCA_035539475.1 Polyangiaceae bacterium | reverse complement strand
GGAGCGGCCGCCAGGACGGTCTTAACCGAACGGGAGCGTCCGGTTCCGGGCGCCAGGATGCAATTTCCAGACATTCCTTCCTAGTTATAACCATTCCGAGTATAACGATTGAGGGTTGCCGTAACGACCCTCATTTGTGTCACGGCCTCCCGTAGGGCAGGTCTGATCGACACGTGCGCGTTAAGTGTCAGCCACCAGACGTTGATTGCGCCGACGCTGATCCCGGGCGGACACGTTTGATGTGAGGGCACTGCAGTGAATGGGAAAGCTCGGGCCGCCGAGGTAGCGCAAGAGCAGTAGCCCGGACCTTTAATCGGGAAGCGCTCGAACTCGCGCGACAGCCGGTCCTGCAAGGCAGCCTCGCTCGGGGTTACCTTGTTCTGTAGTCGCCCGTGAAGTAGCTGTGATTACGACGCTACGATGGTCTGGTTCGAGTGGCTTGGCGCTGCGAGGACGGCCAGGACGATGCGCAGCAAGAGAGCGAGCCACCTGAGGAGGAGGCCGAAGTTGTAGCCCACGGCCGCGAGCACGGCGTTGGCTGCATCGCCAGCTCGCCCGGCCAGGTGGTTGCGTCCCATCCGGTGCTCGTTTTTGAGGTGACCGATCGTGGGCTCCACGGCCGAGCGCCTGCGGAACGCGCGTTTGATGGCAGCAGTGAGCCCTCGCTTCTGACCTGCCACGTAGACCTTGAAGCGCTGGTGCTTCGGTGCGTTGTGGCCCTTGTACCCGGCGTCGGTGACGATCCGCTCGAGGCCAGCGCCGATGGTGCTCTCAATGTCAGGGAGGACGGCTGCGAGCGTGTGCCCGTCGTAGGGATTGCCGGGGAGCGCCTTCACGTGGGCGACAAACTGGCCGCCCCTGCAGCGGTTGAGGGGCGTCGCCACGCTGACCTTGACGCCGAACTCATAGGGTTTGTGGGCCTTGCCTTTGCCAATGCACTCGACCTCGGGAGCATGCAGCGAATAGAGCTTCCGGCCACGCTGACGCTGGCGCTGATCCTTGACCCGGCGAGCACGCGAGAGCGGCAGCGCGAACACGTCTGCGAGTTCCGGTCGGCCGACGATCTTGCGCGTGATGTCGCGGATGACGCGGCCGAGCATCGTGCGGATGCTCCGCAGGGCTCGGGTGGCCCGCTTGAACTGCTTGGCGTGGGCATAGCGCTGGTGCCTGATCAGCGCGATCTTGCCGACCCGCACGTACGATTGGCGCAGGGTTACGCCCCTCGCTTGGGCGAGGCGCACCAGGCGCTCGCGTGCGCGATGCATCAGCTTGGCGTCCGTCGGAAAGGCAATCGCCTTCTCCTGCACGGTCGTGTCGATGACCACCTGCCGGAAGTCCGCGGGCTTGGCGGCTCCCATCCGAGTCGCGACCGCCAGGCTCTCCTGGATCAGCGCGACGAGCTTGTCCTCCCCCATGCGCTGGCGCCAGCGCGTCAGCGACGAGCGGTCGAACGGAAGCTGATGGCAGAAGAACTCCTCGCCGCAGAACAGCTGGTAGTACGGGTTCTCGACCCAGCGCTCGCATAGCACCTCGTCCGAGAGGTCGTGCATGTGCTTGAGGATCGCCAACCCCGCCATCAACCGCGTCGGCAGCGGCGGGCGGCCGGGCGCATCCGTATAGACGGCTCCGAACTGCTCCTCGAGGAAGCGCCAGTCGATCGCCGCTGCGAGCTTCACCACTGGATGATCAAGGTCGACGATCTGGTCGAGCCTCGCCCGGAAGAGATCGCTCTGTCCGGATTGCCGACGTTCATTCGGCCGCATGAAAGCCCCCCTCGTCGCCCTCAAGCAGCCAGGGAATCACGGCCCGACACGCCGGATCAATTTGCAAGAAAATCTGTCCACAACGGCCGCAACCCGGCAAATACGATTACTTCGCACAGCCCGAAAGTTACAGCCGATCAGGGGCTTGGGAGTTCTTCACGGATGACGGTGTAACTCCGGGGTAGCGAAGTCGCCCGACCGCGCGCGTTCCATTGCGCTGTAGCGGGCGGGCGGCTTCGCGGTGGTCATCGGCGAATCCCCGGTAGGGTTGGGTTGCGAGATCAACACGCACCCGAGGACTGCCGATGACCGACGAGATCATGAGCCTACGCGGGCTCGTAGAGAAGACCCCCGACGCCGACCTGTTGCGGGAGATGATCGGCTTTGCGGCCGAGCGCCTGATGGAGATGGAGGTCGCCGGCCTGACCGGAGCCGCCTATGGCGAGAAGAGCTCCGAGCGTCTGGCGCAGCGCAACGGCTACCGGGAGCGCGCCTGGGAGACCCGCGCCGGCACGGTCGAGCTGCGCATCCCGAAGCTGCGCAAGGGCTCGTACTTCCCCGGCTTCCTGGAGCCGCGACGGCTCGCCGAGAAGGCGCTCACCGCCGTCGTGCAGGAGGCCTACATCCAGGGCATCTCGACCCGCTCCGTCGACGACCTCGTCAAGGCGCTCGGCATGAGTGGCATCTCGAAGAGCCAGGTGAGCCGGCTCTGCGAGGAGATCGACGAGCGCGTGAGGGCGTTCCTCGACCGCCCGATCGAGGGCGACTGGCCCTACCTGTGGATCGACGCCACCTACGTGAAGGTCAGGAGCAACGGCCGCGTCGTCCCGGTCGCGGTGATCATGGCGGTCGGCGTGAACGCCGATGGCCGGCGCGAGGTGCTCGGCATGGACATCGGTCCCTCCGAAGCCGAGACCTTCTGGATCGCGTTCCTGAGGAAGCTCGCCCGGCGCGGCCTCAGGAGCGTGAAGCTCGTCGTCTCCGACGCTCACGAGGGCATCAAGGCGGCGGTCTCGAAGGTGCTCAGCGCGACTTGGCAGCGCTGCCGCGTGCACTTCATGCGCAACGCGCTCGCTCATGCCGGACGAAGCGGACGGCGCGTCGTCTCGGCCTTCATCGCCACCGCCTTCGCCCAGGACGATGCCGAGGCCGCCAAGGCGCAATGGCGCCGCGTCGCCGACCAGCTCCGGCCCAAGGTCCCCAAGCTCGCAACCCTGATGGACGAGGCTGAGGCCGACGTCCTCGCCTACATGACCTTCCCCGCCGTCCACCGGACCAAGCTGCACTCGACAAACCCGCTCGAGCGCCTCAACGGCGAGATCAAGCGCCGCACCGAGGTCGTCGGGATCTTCCCCAACGAGGCCGCCATCACCCGGCTCGTCGGCGCGATCCTGCTCGAGCAGAACGACGAATGGGCCGTCCAGCGAGCCCGCTACATCACCCTGGAAACCATCGCACCAATGAGCGATGATCCGCTCGTCAGCCTGCCAGCCGTGGCAGCGTGACCGGCCCGGACATGCCGGGGATCGTGGTGACCCTGCTTAGCTACACCACGCTACGGGACACGATCCGCAAGCACACTCACGAGGATCGGACGCATCCACTTTTTCTCCCCTGCCGATTGCTG
>DATLIL010001072.1:0-8875 GCA_035539475.1 Polyangiaceae bacterium | reverse complement strand
CGTGCAAACGAACTCGATGCGGTCGTGGCACTTCGGGGTGAGCCCCTGGTCCATCGCGCAGCCCTCGAGACAGTAGCCAGTGTCGCCCGTGGTGAAGGGCACGCAGTAGGCGTTGGCGGAGTGCTCGAGGCAGACGTCGTCGGAGCAGATCAACCCGTCGGCGGTCTCTTCGCACGGGCACGCGGCCGTACAGAGGCCACTGGGGGGAGCGCCACCCAGGGTGTCCACGTTGTCACGAGTGATGCAGATCATGCCGTCGCCGCACTCCGCATCGGTGATGCAGGCGGCGCCGAGATCACCGGTCGTGGCTGCGCTGTCCGCGTCGCGGACGACGCCCCCTTCCATCCCGCCGCTGCCACCGCCGTCCAGGGTGCCGCCACCGCCGTCGCCGTCGCCGGTCGCCTCGTCGCTGCCACAGCTCACAGCCGCGGCTGAACCAAGAAAAGCGAAAGAACCAACCGTGAACCAAGCCCGAAGCTTCTTCATCGAGGCGGCCTCCTCAAGGCTGCGTGTCCGCGTTCAATCCAATGGGTGCCCTAAGCCTTACGTTTAGACTGAAAGGGCGCAAGGAGATTATAGCTTCAACGTCATACGGCCCGGCCGAGATTTCTGTGCCTGGGCAGTGGCGAACTCCGCGATCCGGAAAGAGTTTCTGGACTCGCACTGCCTGGGTCAAACCTGTCAGCAGTGCTTGGTGTCGGCGCCGTTTCGAGAGAGCGCGCGACCACCGGACGGCCACTCGGTCGCCCACACCACTGCGCTCGGTCGGATGTTCACTTTTTGCGACGCCCCTGGCGCCAGGGGCGCGAGCTTGGTCGTGCTGGCGCGGACGCGATCCGTCAACGGCCCACCCAGCGAGCCGCGCCGTGCTCTCTCGACGACGGCGGCACCTGGGGTTCAGGCACTTTCAAATTTGCTCAGCAAGGGTGCCCATTCGAGCGGCCCCCTGGGGAACCTTGATCCATCGTGTCAATCGGATGTTCAAAAATTCTCCCGATATTGACGAAAATCACGGGGCGTGGGACCCATGATTCATGCGTGACCGAGTCGTTTATTGGTTGGCAGTTGGTTCTGTTGGCTTGGCGTCGACCTGGGCTTGCGGTGGCGGCTCGGACGGCGCCCGCCCTGGTGCCTCCGGGGGCACTACGTCGACGGGCAAAGGCGGGAGCACTTCCGGCGGCATGGGCTCCGGCGGCTCGTCCGGCTCCACGGCCGGCACCCCCGCGACTGGCGGTACGTCGGGCAGCGGCGGCGCTGCGACGTGCGCCATGACCGCGGGTCCGATGAAGGGTGACGGCACTAACCTGGTGATCGACGACGCCGACGACACCGACATCATGTTCTCGACGGCGGGCATGGGCATGGGCGCCTGGGACTTCTCCAAGGACGCCAGCACCGGCACCATCACCCCGACGGGTACCGCGACGCTCGCGCCCGAGGCGGGTGGCCAGATGGGCTCCGCGATGCACGTTGTCGGCACCGGCCTCACGGGCTGGGGCGCGGCGCTCGGCGCCTTCCTCAACGGCGCGACGAGCTCCTTCGACGCTTCGGCCTACGGCGGCGTGGCCTTCTGGATCAAGGGCACGAGCTCGGTCGGCGAAGGCACCGACAAGGTCATGGTCATGGCGCGTATGCCCGACGTTCTGCCGGGCCCCGGCTCCTGCTGTAACGACGCCGTGACCGGCTCCGAATGCTACAGCGCGCACCGTGCCGTCATCAGCCTCACGGCTGACTGGACCGAGGTGAAGCTGACCTGGGCAAGCTTCGTGGGTCCGACCTGGGGTCTCGGCTCGACGACCGCGTTCAACCCGAACCGCGTCCGCGACATCACGTTCTCCTTCAACCACGACGCCATGACCATGATGCCGGCCGACGGCGCGACCTTCGACGTCTGGATCGACGGGCTGCGCTTCATGTCTGCCGACGAGATGGGCACGGGCGGCACGGGCGGCACCGGCGGCACCGGCGGCTCGGCGGGCTCGGCTGGCAGCGCGGGCTCGGCTGGCGGCGGCGGCACCGGCGGTATCGGAGAAGGCGGCGCCGGCGGCGCTTGATGCCGGCAACGCTCACGGAACTACAACCAACGATTGCAGCGGGGCGTGAGCTCTGTAAGCCTCGCCGAGGTAACTCGGAGGAGAGGTCATGAGCACACGTCTCGCGCTCTCGGTTGCTGCCGTCACCATGACGGTCGCATTCATCGCAGCTTGCACGGGCAGCAGCGATGACGACGACGACAACGGCCAGCTGATCGGCGGAACAGGCGGCGCGGCTGCAGGTTCCGCCGGTTCTGCGAGTGCAGGCACGAGCGCAAGCTCCGGCTCGGGCGGTGGCGGCGGCTCCGCCGGCTCGGGCGGTAGCTCGACCGGCACGCCTGGTATCGTCGGCGCGGCGTGCACGGCAACGGCTGACTGCGCCGCAGGACTCGAGTGTCTGACTCCGTCCTCCACCGAGCTCGGTGGCTCTCCTGCTGGCGGACTCTGTACGCTCCCGTGCACCGGCGACGTGGATTGCACGACCGTCGATCCGAACGCCTGGTGCGTCGGCTTCGGTGACGCCGCCTATTGTCTCGAGGGTTGCCTGTTCGACAACGGCGGCCCGGCCAAGTGCCACGACCGCCTGGACTTCCTTTGCACGGGTGTCGATTCTCTCGCGACCGACGTCGCGTGCACGAGCACCTCGCAGTGCGGCCTCAACGAAGTGTGCTTGAGCAGCATCTGCACCGTCGTGCTCACGGTGTGCCTGCCGGCCTGCGGCAGCGACGCCGATTGCGCCGACGGACAGTTCTGCAACTACGGCAGCGGTCTGTGCCAGGCCGCTGCGCCCACGGGCCTCGGCTTCAACGAGGCCTGCTCGCCGGCCGCCGATCCCGACGAGTGCGGAGGCTTCTGCCGCACGAGCTACGACGACACCACCGTCGGCAGCTGCTCCGGCGCCTGTAACCTCGCCAATCCCCGCGCCTGTGGCTACACCGGTGAGGGCCCTGCAAACGCGGCCTGCTTGTTCCCGTCGTCCCTCGCGGGCGCTGACATCGAGATCGGCGACGTCGGTTCCTGTTCTCAGGTCTGCGACTGCAACAGCGACTGCACCGTCCCCGGTGAGTACTGCCAGCCCTGGGATCCGACCGTCGCCGCGGACCTGAAAGAGCTCTTCCAGCGCGACGGCATGTGTTTCCCCATCATCCCGGCCGCAGAGGGCGGCACCTTCACGGTGGCGGACTCACTCGACTGCGGCACGGGTGCCGGCGGCGCGGGCTCGATGCCCCCCGCGGGCGGAGCCGGCGGCGCGCCGTAACGCGCCGTCGCTTCTTGCTGGTGGGTCGACTGGGACTCGAACCCAGGACCAACGGATTAAAAATCCGCTGCTCTAACCGACTGAGCTATCGACCCGTTGAGCCGGCGGGATCTTTCACAAATAGGAGCCTTGGTCAAGCCGCCGCGCCTTTTGGTAGGCGATGACGCGCTGCCACTGCTCGTGGGTACGGCGAGCGAGCTCGCTCATCGTGACCCGCTCGAAGCCGACCATCGCCGGCCGGACGGTGTCGTTCAGGCGGGCGGCAAGCTTGTCGTCGAAGGCTGAACGACCAAGCCGCGCACCGACTATGGAGCCGACGGTCGCGCCGTTGCAGTCGGTGTCGTGGCCGCACATCACCGCCACCGCCGGCGCCTGCGTGGCGTCCATCTGACCGTAGAACAGCGACAGCACGCAGATGAGCGCGTTGTTCAACGTGTGGACCGGGCTCATCGCTCCACATTCTTCCTCGACGCGCGTGACGCAGGTTTCGAACTCCGAGTACTGGCTCACCCAGCTCAGACAGGAGCGCACGAGGCGGGCCAGCCGGCAATCAGCCGGGATTTCCGCCAGGCCGATCTCGACGAGCCGCGCCGGATCCGACTCGACGAACGCCGCGGCCTCGATCGCAGCAAACAGCATCTCGCCGTAGATGCCGTTGCGTTCGTGGGTCCAGCACGCGTCGCGGTAGGCGAACTCGGCAGCGAGCTCGGGCTCGCCGGCGCAAACGTAGGCCCAGCCGTCGGCGCGGATCTGCGCGCCGATCCACTCCCGGTACGGGTTTCGGTGACGGCGCGTGAAGGCGGGCGTGGCGGCGAGCTTCTCGCCGTATCGGCGGTGGCTCCGGCGCTGGAAGTTCTCGATGGCCTGCGCCTCCGCGGTGCAGATCGCGTTGATCGGCAGGTGATCGAGCCAGAAATCCGCGACGTCGTGCCAGCGAAAGCCCGGGCCGTAGCGCTCGAGCACGCCGAGCCCCACCAGCGTGTAGTGGATGTCGTCGTCGGGCTCCATGAAGGCAATGCGCTCGCGCTGCGAGGCCGGGCACCAGAGCTTCTTGCCGTCGCCGGCATCGCGACCACTGAAGTAGTCCGCGAGTGGCCAATCGCCCCGGGCGAGGAGGTAGCGCTTGATCTCGGAGCGTCCGACGAACTGCCCGCCCTGCCAGGACATGCCCATGCCCTCCACCGGCTTGCCCAGCGCACAGCCCACCGCGCGACCGGTCCAGGCGCCGTGAAAGCGATCCACCGCTTCGCTTTCGCTCGGCGACCAGCCAAGGCTGCGCGGGCCGTGCGGACGCAGCGCTCGAATCGCCGCGAGCTCGTTCGGCTCCCGCGCGGCCAGCGCCTCGTCCTCTGCGAGCGCCATGAGCTCGTCGTAGAGCGGGTCGATGCGCTCGAGGTTCCAGGCGTCCGCCTCGGGGTCGAGAGCGGCAATGCGTTCGCGGAGCTCTCGCGGGATGGCGCAGCCCTCGTCCACGCGCTGGCGAAGCTCTTCGCCCAGGAGCTCGAGCGGGGCGGCCCAGGCCATGGCGCCTCAGCCCTGCGGGTGCAGCGCAGCGAGCATCGGGGCGACGCTCCTGGTCAACGCCGCCTCGGCACCGGACCCGAGCGCGGCGCCAGCGCTGAACAGCGCGAAGCTCACGTACTCGTGCAGCATCTGCTTGAGCACCTGATCGGGGTGAGCCCCGCCCGCGACGATGACCGCGTTCTCGGCCACGCGCTCCGGGTCCAGGGCTCCTGCTTCGCTCGGACCAGCGCCACGGAACAGGATGTCGTAGACGCCGGCGCCCACTGCAAACGAGGCCAGGCTCTCGCGCAGCTCGGTAGCCAGGCCCCCCGTCTCGGCGGCACGAAAGACCTCGAGCAGGGCGCTGTTGGCGGTCGCCACGAGCGCCGTCGGCCCCCCTGTCAGGCGCGGGGGATGGATGACCACGTGGCGCGACTGCACCAGGCCGTAGACCTGCTTGGTGGTCTCGAACTCGCCGAGGCCGGTGGCGCGCCCGAGCTCTTCGACGCTCATGCGGTCGTCGATTGCGGCGTAGACCTTGGTGAACTCCTCGGGTGGTTGGCCGCGATTCGGCGAACGCACCGGGACGTGGTCCGAGGACGGCACCTTCTCGTGGAAGTATTTGACCTCGTCCATGCGCGTCACGGCGTCCATGAGCAACGCGTTGGCGCTGAGCGCGTGGTGCGAGACCAGGCGGGTCTCGTCGAAGCCGTCCAGGAAAAAGAAGGTGCCGTCGCCGACCATCAACGTGGCGAACACGACCTCCTCGATCTGCTTCTGAATGTGCTTGTACAGCGAGTCGCGCGAGATCGCGCCGACCTCGAGCGCCGCCTCGCCGAAGCGCTTGCCGTCCTTGCAAGCCTCGAGCACGCGCGCGAGCGCTTGATCGTCGAGCGCTCCGTAACGGTACAGCACCGAGCCGATGCGCTCGGCCTCGACGTTGGTGCAGGCGCCCACGACGCTGCCCTGATCGAAGAATACGATGCGCCGCGACTCACCGTCCTCGACCACGAGCTCACCGCGCCAGCCGGTCTGAGCCAGCAGAGCCAGCACGTCACAGAGTGCGCCGGGCGCCGTGACCTCGCCAGAGAGGCGCACGATCGCGCCGTCGGCGGCGTCCCGCTGGCCGTCCTCGCCGGTGAAGCGCATGAAAACGACGTGCTTGGGCGCCGGCAGCACGCGGTAGGTCCCGGCGCGCTGGCGCATGCGCTGGCTGGCGACGCTACCGATCGGGTGAGCCTCGCCGCGCGAGTCGACGCGAACGAGCTCGGCCTTGGGCTCTCGCATTTGTCGCCTAGCCTAGCGCAGTTCGGCCACCGCCGCGCCAAACACACGCTCCAGACCACCCAGAAAGGCGTCCGTCGGGGTGATCCGGGTGCCGTCCAGATCGAGCACGGCCTCGGCGCCTTCGAGCTCGAGCACGATCTCGACCGGACAAGAGCCAGGCGAAGCCTGGAGCAGCTCGCGCAAGGCCTCGAAGTCACGGCGTGCGGTGCGCTCGGCAGAGAGCCGGATCGAAACGCTACGAGTGTTCTTCAGTGCTGCGTCGGCCAGGAGCTCCACGGCATCGACCAGGATCGTCGGTTCGGGCTCCTCTTCGGGCTCGTCCGTCACCGGAAAGCTCACCTTACCGGAGACCAGCACCGACTCCCCGCCGGTCAGCAGGTGCGCATAGGTGTCGATGCGATCGCCGCGCAGCTTGGCCTTGACCCTGCCGGACATGTCCTCGACCTCGAAAAACGCCGCGCGACCGCCGGCTCCGCCCTTGAACAGGCGCTCCTGGTAGTTCTCGACCATGCCGGCGACGATGACGGCGCTCCACGGCTTTTCGCCGCTCACCTTGGAGCTGCCGACCACGCCCAGGCGGCCGAGCTTGCTCGCGTAGCGCGACATGGGGTGCCCCGAGACGTAGCAGCCGAGCGACGCCTTCTCGCGCCGCAGGATCTCCATCTTGTCCCACTCGAGCGAGGCCGGATATTCCGGCAGTGATCCGGCGCCGTTGCCGTTCTTGGGGGACGCCTGCTCGAACAGCCCGAAAAGATTGGTTTGCCCTGCTTCGCGGTCCCGGCTCGCGCTGCGCGAACGCTCGAGAGCGCGGTCGATGGCCCCGAACGCGCGCGCGCGGCTCACGCCCTTGGGATCGAGGGCCGTGTCGAAGGCACCACACTGGACCAGCGCCTCGAGCACGCCCTTGTTCAGGCGCTTGGCATCGACACGCGACGCGAAATCGAAGAGGTCGTTGAAGTTACCGGCCGTCGTGCGTGCGGCAAAGACGGTCTCGAGCGCCGCCTCCCCCACCCCGCGCACCGCGCCCAGGCCAAAGCGGATCTGCGGGCCCAGACGATCGCGGAAGCGCCCGGCGCCACGCGTCGGCCCGTTACCGTTCGGATGCGCGTAGACGACGGTGAAATCCGTCTCGCTGGCGTTCACGTCTGGCGGCAGCACGACCACGCCCCAGGCGCGCGCCTCGGCGATCGTGCGCACGACCTTCTCGATCTTTTCCTTGTCCGCGGTCAGCGCAGCGGCAAAGAACTCGGTCGGGTAGTGCGCCTTGAGATACGCGGTCTGATAGGTGACGACGGCGTAGGCCGCGGAGTGGCTCTTGTTGAAGCCGTACGACGCAAAGCCCTCGATCTCGCGGAAGATGGCGGACGACTTCTCTTCGTCGACGCCCTTCTGCTTGGCGCCTTCGATGAAGGTCTGCATCTGCTTCTGCATCTCCTCCGCCTTCTTCTTGCCCATGGCGCGGCGCAGGAGATCGGCGCCGCCCAGCGTGTAACCGGCCAGGTTCTGCGCGATCTGCATCACCTGCTCCTGGTACACGGGCACGCCGTAGGTGGGAGCCAGCGCCTCGTCGACCAGCGGGTGGAGCTTGCGGATGGCCTTCTTGCCGTGCTTGCTCTGGATGAAGTCCTGGATCATGCCGGTGCCGAGCGGACCCGGGCGGTAGAGCGCGACCACGGCCACGATGTCTTCGAAGCAGTCCGGCTTGAGCTGGCGCAGGAGGTTCTGCATGCCGCTCGATTCGAGCTGGAAAACGCCCGTGGTTTCACCGCTGGTGACGAGCTGGTAGGTCTCGCGATCGTCCAGCGGCACGAGCGACAGATCGAGCGGGTTGTTCTTGCGATCGGGGCGAGCGTTGACGAGGTTCTGCGCGATGTCGATCACGGTCAGGGTCTTCAGACCCAGGAAGTCGAACTTGACCAGACCGGCCGCCTCGACGTCGTCCTTGTCGTACTGAGTGACGATCGTCTCGTCGCTCTTGAAGCAGGGCACGTGATCGTAAAGCGGCCCCTCGCTGATCACGACGCCGGCGGCGTGCATGCCGGCGTGGCGAGTGAGGCCTTCGAGCTTCTTGCTCTGCTCCATCAGCTCCTTGATCCGCTCGTCGGATTCGTAGAGCTGCTTCAGCTTGGGCTCGACTTCGAGCGCCTCCTCGATCGTGTAGGTCTTGCCTTGCCCCTTGTCCGGCACCAGGCTCGCAATGCGCTGGCCCTCGGCGGCAGGGATACCGCTGGCGCGCGCGACGTCCTTGATCACGCTGCGCGCCTTCAGGTTCTGGAAGGTCGCGATCTGACCCACGCTCTCGGCGCCGTACTTCTGCGAGACGTAACGGATGACCTCGTCGCGCCGGGCCATGCAGAAGTCGACGTCGAAGTCGGGCATGCTCACGCGCTCGGGGTTCAAGAAGCGCTCGAACAGCAGGTTGTAAGGGATCGGGTCGAGCTCGGTGATACCGAGGGAGTAGGCCACGATCGAGCCGGCGCCGGAGCCGCGTCCCGGTCCCACCGGGATGCCGCGCGCCTTGGCCTCGCGGATGAAATCCCAGACGATCAGGAAGTAGCCCGGGTACTTCATGCCGACGATCACGTCGAGCTCGCGCTCGAGCCGCTCGCGGTACCCCGACTGCTCGACCTTCTTGCCGAGCCTCGTGAACTCGGCGAAGCGCCGCTCGAGACCCTCGCGCGAGACGTGCCGGAAGTAGCCGTCGGTGTCGTAGCCCTCGGGCACCGGGAAATGCGGCAGCATCGGCTGGCCGAGGACGAGCTTGAGCTCGGAGCAGATCTCGGTGACCAGCAGC